>SKLO01000439.1 GCA_007123195.1 Verrucomicrobiales bacterium
AACGCGCGCAGGCGGTCGCCGAGCCGCAGCTGCATCTCGATGCGCGCCAGCCGGCCGGCCATGATGTAGTCGCCGTAGCTGAATCCGCCTGACAACACCACCAAACCGACGCCCTCGAGCGCGTCGGGCGACAGCCCGGACACCGGCAGCACGGCGGCATCGAACCCGGTCGCCTCCAGCGCGCGCGCGGTTTCGGCGTCGCAGTTGGTGCCGGGGAATTTCAGTAGTAATGCCTGAGGCCGTTGCGCCATGTTTCCTTCAGTTCCTCCAAGGGTTGATCCAACAGGTTGCTGCCATCGTGGCGCAGCGTGATCCGCCGTGCGGCGGTGGCCCGGCCGACCGGCACAAGACCCATCGCTTCCAGGCTGGCGGCGTGCTCCGGCGCCACTTCCACCAGCACGCGTCCGGTGGATTCACCAAACAACAAGCCGGCTGCCGACACGCCGTTGTCCATTGGAATCCGGTCGAGGTCGATGTGCACGCCGCCGACGCCGGAGAACGCCATCTCCGCGGCGGCCACCGCCAGCCCGCCCTCGCTCAGGTCGTGCGCCGACAGCACCCAGCCCTCGCGGATGGCGATGTGCAGCCGGCGGTAGCCGGCCAGGTTTTGCTCGAAATCAGTGGCCGGCACCACGCCGCCGGTGAAGCCGTGGCGGCGCGCCCAGACCGAGCCGCCCAGTTCCTCGGCGGTGCGCCCGATCATGAACAACAGGCTGTCGCTGCGCCGCAGTGAGGCGCCGGTGACATGATCGATCTCCTCGACCACGCCGAAGCCGCTGGCCAGCAGTGTGACCGGGATCGACACCGGACCCTCGTCGGTTTCAAAGTAGTTGTAGAACGAGTCCTTGCCGGACACGAACGGCGCGCCGTAGCCGATGGCGGCGGCGGCCATGCCCTTGCAGGTCTCGACCAGCGCGCCCAGCTCGTCGGGGTCGTCGGGGTTGCCCACGCAGAAGTTGTCCAGCAGCGCCAGCCGGTCGGGGTTGGCCCCGCAGGCGGTCAGTTGCCTGACACATTCGTCAATGACGCCGGCGCCCATGCGCTCGGGGTCGGTCTTGCCCCACTCCGGCAGCAGCGCCAGGGCCATCGCCAGCAGCCGCGGGCTGTCGTCGAGCGCGATCACGGAGCCGTCCTGCGGCGCGTCGCCGGCGGCGCCGGCCAGCGGCTTGAGCACGGTGTTGCCCTGCACCTCGTGGTCGTATTCGCGGATCACCGGCGCGCGCGAGACAATGGCGAAGTCGCCGAGCAACCCGCGCAGTTCGGCGGCGGGATCGGCGATGGCGGGCGCGGTTTGCGCCAGCCGGCGCGGTTGCGGGGCGCGCGACTTGAGACGGCGCCTGGGCGCCTCGTGCAGTTTGCTGTTGTCCAGCTCCAGCACCCGGTGGCCGCGGTGCATGACCTTGAGCACGCCGCTGCCGTCGGCGTGACCGAGCACGGCCAGCTCGGTCTCGAAGGTGTCCGCCAGTTCCTGCAGCCGCTCGAGCGACTCCTCCTCGACCGCCAGCACCATGCGTTCCTGGCTTTCGGACAGGAACACCTGCCAACTGAGCAGGCCCTGCTCCTTCAACGGCGCCCGGTCGAGGTCGAGCACGCCGCCGGTGCCGCTGAGCATCTCGCCGGCCGCGCTGGAGAACCCGCCGGCACCGCAGTCGGTGACGAATTCGATCAGGTTTTCCTCGCGCGCGGCGAGGATGAAGTCGGCGACCTTCTTTTCCTCGATCGGGTTGCCGATCTGCACCGCCGACTGGTCGGCCTCGTGGGAATCGGTGGTCAGCGAGGCGGAGGAGAAGGTCGCGCCCTTGAGGCCGTCGCGCCCGGTGCGGCCGCCCACCGCGACGATCAGGTGGCCCTCGCGAACCTCCTTGGCGATGTCGGTCACCGGCAGCACGCCGAGGGTGCCGCAGAACACCAGCGGGTTGTAGATGTAGCTGTCGTCGAACTGGATCGCGCCGCCGGTGGTGGGGATGCCCATGCGGTTGCCGTAGTCGCGCACCCCGCGCACCACTCCGCGCATCACGCCCAGCGGGTGGATCACGTCCCTGGCCTTGATGCGTTCCAGCGGGGTGTCGGGCGGGCCGAAGCAGAACACGTCGAGGTTGGCCACCGGCCTGGCTCCCTTGCCGGCGCCGAGGATGTCGCGGATCACGCCGCCAAGGCCGGTATTGGCGCCGGCGTAGGGCTCGATCGCGCTGGGGTGGTTGTGAGTCTCCACCTTGAGGCAGGCGGCCAGCCGGTCGTCGACCCTGACAAAGCCGGCGTTGTCATGGAACGCCGACAGCACGAAGCCGGGCTTGTCGGCGGTGACCTGCTCGGTGACGGCACGCACGAAGGTCTTGAACAGGCCGTCGATGGTTTCCACGCCGGCACCGGTGTCGTGCTCGATCTCGGCGTTGAAGATGCGGTGCTTGCAGTGCTCGCTCCAGGTCTGGGCGATGGTCTCCAGCTCCACGTCGGTGGGCTCGCGCCCGGCCTCGCTGAAGATGTCCCGCACCGCCAGCATGTCCTCGACGGACAGCGACAGCTTCATGTCCGCGCTCAGGCGGCCGAGCTGTTCGGGCTCGAGGGAGCGCAGCGGGACTTCGCGGAACCAGGGCTCGGCGGTGGCGTTCGATTCAGGCATGCAGGGTGTCGTGGCAATGGATGGCCGGATTGACCAGGTCGCGGATGAACAGCGCCGGGTCCACGGCTTCACCAAAGAGGTAGTGATGATGGATGATCTGCAGGGAAACGAGGTCGAACCCCGGCGAAGGCAGCCGCCGATGGCAGGCGCGGATGGCCTCTCGCTCGTGGTCGAGTACGCTGTCCTTCATGCGGATGTCGAGCCGCACCTGCCAGCCGTCCCAGGCCGGCCGGCCGTCGCTGCGAAGGTGCTGGCTGACCGGGTCGAGCAGAACCTCGCGCACGAATGCCTCCACAGCCTCGGCGGGGCCCTCGGTCACCAACCGGTAGCCGCGGCTGCGGCGGCAGGTCCAGCCGCGCCCGCTGGGCGTGTAGAGGAGGTGGTCGGCGTCCTCCGCCTCGCCGAACCGGGCGCTGATCTCAAAGGTTTGCTCTGCCATCGACACGTGGTGAATTGAAATGAAACGACGCGGCTGCGTCCGCCAGCGGCCGCAGCCGGCCGAACCGCCGCCGGACCGCCTTGCGGCCGTGGCCGGGGCGCGTCACGATGCAGCGACCGGCTCCCTTCCGGCGGATCGAGTGCCCTCTGTCGTCGCGGTGTCGGTGGCCGTCAAGTCCAGCCACTCGGCCAAACGACCGCAACCGCGGAAATACTCCGCCTCCTGTTGGCCGCAGTGCTCGAGCCGGGACCGCACCTCGGACGGCGCGGAACGGCCGCACAACCAGTCGACCAGCGCGCTCATTTTCCCGCCCTGAATCCGACGGAAGGCCTCTTCCACCTCCGGCACCCGCGGGAACCTGCCTCGCTCGACCCCCGCCGACAACACCTCGGAGAACGCCAGCCCGCCGGCCGCCGCCTCGCGCTTGGCCTGCTCCACGCCCTCCAACCAGTCGCCGTGGCAGATCCGGTAGTAATCCCGCATCGCCTGCTTGTTGACATGCACCGCCACCGGCCGGCCATCGACTTCCAGCGACAGGGTGGCGCGGATCGAGTCGGTGTCGACCGTATCGACGAACACCAGCTGCCCGTCCTCGCAGGCCAGTTCCCATTTCAGATCCCACAAGGTCAGGCCGATCCCGGCCACCATGCGCCGCACCATGCGCCCGCCCAGCAGCGCCAGCTTGAGGCTGTCGGCGAACTGCCCGGCCGACAGCCCGGACATCATCATCGCCTCCTGCCGGCTGACCGCGCGATCTTCGGGCTCATACTTGCTCGAGCAATCCACCAGCGCCTCCCGCAACGTCTGCCAGGGAGCGAAATCACCGGTCACGCCCCACTCCTGCAGCAGCGCCTGCCGCTGGCCGGCGGCGGCCTTCTGGTAGCGTTGCCACACCGACGATCCGGTGGTGATGCCGAAGCGCACCAGATATTCCAGCGGAATCACGTAGCCGTCGGCGGTGGTGAACCAGCTGTAGTCAAACACACTGCCGCCGAGCACCCGGTGGCGCTTGGGATGATGCACCCGGAACCGGCGCACCACGTTGAAGCGCGACGGGGTGTCGGGCACCGCGCCGGTCACCAGTTCGCCGGTGGCGCCGTCGAGCATGCCGATGTGATGGGTGGCCGCACCTCCGCGCTGCAGCCCCTCCAGGGGCCCCTGCAGCAACAGGCCCGCCACCACCGAGTCGCCGGTCTCGCCCTCCAGCTCCGCCCGCACCTCGCGCCAGCTCGGCGGATCCGCCAGTCGATTGAACAACACATGGCGAAACAGCGCCCGTGCCACGTCGCTGCCGTCGATTTCAAAAATCGACCCCACGTCGAACACCGATCCCGCCCGGGTGGTCTCGCTGACCATCCAGCCCGGGCGCCCGGGCACCTCGTGCAGGCGCTGCACGGAGCCCACATGAAATGGCTGGGCCAGGCTTGAAATCGGGATCGACGGCACGTCGGCGGACATGGATGGCTACCGTCAGCGGACGGAAACTATCCTTGCAGCCGCTTTGCCATGGACGCAACCCGGTTCCCGCAAAAACAGACATCCGGGATCGGCTGCCGCCCCCCGATGCCTCCCGGGCGGGAAGCCTTTGCCCCCTTGCTCCCGTGTGGCCGGCATGCTGGCGATCCCCCGGCCCCAAGGCCAAGCCTGACACCCGCCGGCCCCATGCTGCTGCCGGCCGCCACGCGAGCGCCCCGTTGCCTCGCGCCTTTGCCTGGCACCAAAACAACGTCAGCAGCCCCCTTGCCAGGCCACCGCCAAAGGCCATCAACGCGAGGTCATCGGCGGGGCCGACCGGAGCCCGTGGCCGCCCGATGGAGGTAGGACGGCGCAGCCCCACTTCCGCATGGACAGCCGGGTCATTTGATGGCACTCACTGATGCGAGCCACCTGATTGAAGCCGCATGTTCGTCCCCCCCACAAAAACCCAGTGCCGCGTCTGGTGGACCGCCCTCACCGGTCTGTCGCTGGCCGTCATTGCGGCTCTGGTGGTCGGATCGATCATCCTGGCGGGCAATGTGCTGTCCTTTCTCCAGCCCGTGCTCGTTCCGGTCGCGGTCGCCGGCATTCTCGCCTACCTGCTCAATCCCGTGGTCGTCTGGCTCGAATCGCGCGGGCTCAGCCACGGACGCGCCATCGCGGTCCTGTTCGGGGTCGGTGCCCTGGTCCTCGGCGGCATCGGCCTGCTGGTGATCCCCGATCTCGTCTACCAGGCCCAGAAGCTCTACTTCAACCGCTCCGAGATCTTTGAGGGCGCCCATGAGGCCATCGACCGCGGACTGGCTCCGTTCGGTCTCTCGCTCGAGGCCTCGGAAGCGACCACCGGCATCTTCGACTGGTTCAAAAACGACGAGAACCTCACCGCGATCGGCACCTTTCTGATCAACCAGCTGTCAGGCGTCATCGGCGTGATCGGCTACCTGTTCGGCATCATCCTGATCCCGATCTACCTGTTCGTGTTCCTCAAGGAAAGCTCCTCGATCTCCCGCTCCTGGACCGACTACATCCCGCTGCGCGCCTCGCGCTTCAAGGACGAGATCGTCGAGACCCTGACCGAGTTCAACCAATACCTGATCGCATTCTTCCGCGGCCAGTTGCTGGTGAGCATCATCGACGGTGTGCTCACCGGCGTCGCGCTCGCCATCATGGGCCTGCCCTACGCGGTCGTGATCGGCTTCGGCCTCGCCACCATCGGCGTCATCCCCTACCTCGGCATCATCCTCACCTACGTGCCCGCCCTGCTGATCGCCATCGCCCACTTCGAAAACTGGCAGGGCCCGCTGGCCGTCACCATTGTCTTCTTCGCAGTGCAGCAGATCGACGGGCTGCTGATCCAACCACGCATTGTCGGCGATTCGGTCGGCCTGCACCCGGTCACGGTGATCTTCTCCGTCCTGTTCTGGTCGCTGATCCTCGGGGTGCTGCTCGGCGCCCTGCTGGCGGTGCCCCTCACCGCCTCGGTCAAGGTCCTGTTCC
>SKLO01000007.1 GCA_007123195.1 Verrucomicrobiales bacterium
GAAAAGAGCTTGCTCGAACACCCAATCGCAGACCATAACACAGCAGATCTCATGTTTGCCATGAACCACCACCAAGCGCATCCACCCCGCCGCCGATGGCTGACGCCATTGCTCGCGGTCTGTCTTGTCACCTCACCAGCGCTGCTTCACGCCGGTCCCACCGGATACGCCGCCGGCGGCGGCGGAGCGGGCTTCGGCGGCAGTATCGCCGAACGGGAACTGGCGCGCCGGATGCAGCAGGTGAACGACGCCATGGAAGCCATTCGCGAAGGCCAGAGGCTGGAAGCAGAGGGTGACTACGAGGGCGCCATCGACCAATATCGCGAAGCGGTCCGGTTGCTGCCCGATGCCCCGGCCACCCGCGACTGGCGCAATTACGCCATCGACCTCTACGCCAATGCCAGCGTCGAGCTGGCCCGCCAGCGTCTCGCCGAGGGACGCCGCGACGAGGCCCGACGCCTGCTGGACAACGTCCTGGTGGTTCGCGCTGACCACCCGGGTGCCCTCAGGCTGCTGCGCGACATGGACGACCCCGAGCGCCACAACCCGGCCTTGACCGAGGAACACGTCAACAACGTCAACGAGGTCCGTCGCGGCCTTGAGATGGGGCGCGCCGAATTCGAACTCGGCCGCTACGACGCCGCCGATGATCAAGCGCAGGCGGTGCTGCGCATCGATGCCTACAACACCGCGGCCCGTCGCCAGATGATCACCAACGAGCAGGAGAAGCGTCGATACTACGACGCCGCCCGCGATCACACCCGCGAGCGCATGCTGCGCCAGGTCGATCAGCTGTGGGAGACCCAGGTGCCGGCCATCGATCTCGACCAGTTCGCCGATGGCTTTGGTCCCGCTGGTCCGAGTGCCGAGGGCTTGATCAGCGCCAAGCTGCGGTCAATCGTCATCCCGCAAATCCAGTTCACCGACGCCACCATCGAGGAGGCGCTCGAGTATCTGCGCCTGCGCGCATTCGAGATCGATACCGACCCGGATCCCAACACCCGCGGCGTCAACATCGTGCTGCAACCCGGCGCCGCCGACGCCGCTCCGCGCATCACTCTCGATGTCCGCCAGGTGCCGTTGGCCGAGGCGTTGCGCTACGTGACCGATCTGGCCGGACTGTCCTACCAGATCGATGCCTTCGCAGTCATCGTGGTGCCGCCAGCCGGGCTGGTCGGAACGCTCTACACCCGTCGATTCCGGGTGCCGCCGGACTTCCTGCGCAGCGCCCAGATTGATGACGGCGGTGGTGCTGTCGACGACCCGTTCGCCGCCCCGGCCGCCGCCGGCCCGCCGCGTCCGCCCAACGCTCAGGATGTGCTGGCCGCACAAGGCGTGACCTTCGGCGAGGGTGCCAGCGCCTTCTACGATCGCAACACGTCCACCCTGATCGTGCGCAACACCCAGTCACAACTCGACCTGGTGGAGAACATCGTCGAGGCCGCCACCAGCGACCAGCCCCGCCAGATCTACATCACCACCAAGTTCGTCGAGGTCAGCCAGCGCAACACCGACGAAATGGGCTTCGACTGGCTGCTCGGCCCGTTCGGGGTCGGCGGTGGCAACTTCGCCACCGGCGGCACCCCTGGCAACGCCGCCTCCGGCGCCGTCGAACCGGGTGACTTCCCGTTCCGTCCCCCGGGCGCCAGTTCCACCCCGATCGGCCGTGATCCGATCACCAAGGGCCTGCGCTTCGGCACCGACGCCATCCGCCCGGACAATATCGACGGCCTGCTGACCCAGAGTGCCGCCGCCAGCACCCTGTCGCCGGCCATCTTCGGCATCGCCGGCATCTTCACCGACCCGCAGTATCAGATGGTCATGCGTGCGCTCAGCCAGAAGCGCGGAGTCGACCTGATGACCGCTCCGTCGATCACCACCCGCAGCGGCCAACGCGCCAAGATCGAGGTGATTCGCGAATTCATCTACCCGACCGAATTCGATCCGCCGGAAATCCCGCAGCAGTTCGGCACCGGCGGCCTTGGTGGCGGCGGCGGCGGCGGCTTCCCGGACATCCCGCTGGCAGGTCAGGTGTCGTCGTTCCCGGTGACCCCGACCACCCCGACCGCGTTCGAGATGCGCCCGGTGGGTGTGACCCTGGAAGTCGATGCCACCATCGGCCCCGACGGTTTCACCATCGACATGCAACTGGCGCCCGAAGTGGTTGAGTTCGAGGGCTTCATCAACTACGGCAGCCCGATTCAGTCCGGTGCCATCGACACCTTCGGCCAGCCGACCACGGTCACCCTGACCGAGAACCGGATCGAGCAACCGGTGTTCTCCACCCGCAAGGTGGCGACCGCGGTGACGCTCTACGACGGCCAAACCGTCGCCATCGGTGGCCTGATCCGCGAGGACGTCCAGACCGTGCATGACAAGGTGCCCCTGTTCGGCGACATCCCGCTGATCGGACGCCTGTTCCAGAACAAGGCGGAGGAGCACTTCAAGCGCAATCTGATCATCTTCGTGACTGCCAAGCTGATCGATCCCACCGGCCAGCCGGTGCGCCGCACCGGCGGTCAGTCGGCAGTGGGCGACATCATTCAGGGCGGAGGCCCGTCCACCCCGCTGATCCCCGGGGCCGGCCCCGGGGCCCGCGCCCCCTTGGGCAAGTAAGAACTTCGAGCCCGGGCCTCTCATTAGGCCCGGCCGATCGGTTCATCCAGCCATTCAACCCTGTCGGGGAGAGCCTTCACGGGCTCTCCCCGACTTGTTTCACCCCCCAACCCCGGCTACCGTCCCGCCAGGCTGCCCGCAACCCGGCCACCGGCCGTGGTTGGATTCCGTCCGACCCCCGGCCCCTGACCCGGCTGGTCTCGCCGGTTGATCCTGTCGGCAGCCCCTGTCTCATGCCAATTCCGCCCCGTTCCGCCCACGGCCCAACCTCTGACCCGGCCGCCGATCCCGGCCCGCGCTTGTGCGTCGTCACCGGCGGCGCCGGCTGCGGCAAATCGACCGCCGTCCGCTTGATTGCCGGGGCGTTGCCGGAGGCGGGTCGCTTTGATGCGGACGCTTGCGTGCACCAGTTGTTGACAGAGCCGCTGGTGCGTGACAAGGTGGTGAGTGCGTTGGGGGACTCGATGGTCGCCGCCGACGGACTCGTTGACCGGGCCAGATTGAGGAAACTGGTATTGGCCGACCCTGACAGCAGGGTCAAACTGGAGCAACTGCTCCACCCGATGGTGGCTGACGCGCTGCTCCAGCAGTTGGCCGCCGGGACCAGTCCCTGGCTGGTGGCCGAGGTGCCTCTGTTCTACGAATCCGCCTGCGATTTTCCGTCTGATCTCGTGATAGCCGTCGCTGCTAGCCCGATCATCCAACGCACCCGCCTCCAGGCCCGCGGCCTGAAGGACGCTGAGATCGACGCCCTGCTGGAGGCCCAGTGGCCGGTCGACCGCAAGATGCGGCACGCCGACACGTGCCTGTGGAACGACGGTCCCCGGTCCGCCTTGGAATCCCAGATCGCGTTGCTTGCCGCGGGCCCGCCCTTTCAACATCACTCATGAGCGAAACCGCCCAGGTAGAACACCAGTCGACCACCGCCGAAGCCGCCCCGTCCAAGCCGGAGCTGCCGACGATGATCGACCTCAATCAATTGCTGCAGGAACATCCGCGCCAGCTGCACGAACGCGCCGATGCGGTCAATATCCGCTTGTTCGGCGGTCGTCCGCGTGACCAGATGGCCGGTGATCTGGCCACCGTGCTCAGCCGCCGCGGGGTCCGGGTCGAGGCCGAGGGCGTGGTCGACCAGAGCACTGACGGCCAGTGCCACCTGCGCTGGGCGGCCTGCAGCTACAAGCCGGGCGCCGCCGACGTATGGATTCCGCCTGCTCTCGTGCGCCGCTATCAGATCCGCCCCGGCCAGGGCGTGCGTGCGGTGGCCCGTGCCCCCCGCGACAAGGAACGCCAGCTGACAGCCGAAGAACTCCTGTCGATCGAGGGCATCGATGCCGCCGAATGGCAGCCGCCGGCTGCGTTCGACAAGCTCACCGCCTTGTTTCCAGACAAGCGCATCCTTCTGGACAACAAGGTCCACCCCAGCGTCAGTAGCCGGGTGATCGACCTGATCGCACCGCTCGGCAAGGGCCAGCGGGGCCTTATCGTGGCCTCGCCGCGCTCCGGCAAGACCATCCTGCTGAAGGACATCGCCCGGTCCATCTCGGTCAATCACCCCGAGGTCGTGCTGCTGGTCCTGCTGGTCGACGAGCGGCCGGAAGAAGTCACCGATTTTGAGGAATCGGTCAACGCCACCATTTTCAGCTCGACCTTTGACGAGCCGCCGACGCGCCACATCCAGACCGCGGAACTGGTCAGCGAGCGGGCCAAGCGCCTGGTGGAGACGGGCAAGGACGTGGTGATCCTGCTCGACAGCATCACCCGCCTCGCGCGCGGCTACAACGCCATGATGGGCGGCAAGGGCCGAATCATGTCCGGCGGCCTCGATGCCAAGGCGCTGCAGAAGCCGCGCAAGTTCTTCGGCGCCGCCCGCAACGTCGAGGAGGGCGGCAGCCTGACCATCGTTGCCACCGCGCTGGTCGAGACCGAGAGCCGCATGGACGACGTCATCTTCGAGGAATTCAAGGGCACCGGCAACATGGAGGTGTATCTCGACCGCGAGATGGCCGAGCGGCGCATCTATCCCGCCATCCACTCGCTCAAGTCCGGCACTCGCAAGGACGAGCTGCTCTATCACCCCGATGAATACCGGCGGGTCATGGCCTTGCGCCGGCAGATGGCCCAGCTGCCGCCAGGGGAGGCGATGGAGACCTTGATCAAGAATATCAAGCGAACCCAAAACAACGCGGAACTTCTGTTGACAGGCCTGCGCTGATGCGTCGGTTGAACCCATGCAGGAATCCGCCGCCTCCGGGCATCGCCCCGGCGACCACGGCATGAGTCAAGATTCATCCGCTTTGTTGAAATCCACCGATCCCAGCCCGGGCCCCGGCACTGCCGGCTCGCCGCCATTGCCAACCGGCTTCGCCGGCAGCCCTCCGGAAGCCGGGACACCCGCCGAGGTGCCCGAGCTGATCGCCACCCAGCATGGCATGGAGCACCTGCTGGAGCAGTTGGAACAGCGCATGAGCCCGGACGACCGGCGCATCGCGCTCGATCTCGAGGCTGACAGCCTGCACAATTACCGGGAGAAGATCTGTCTGATCCAGATCGGACGCGATGACCTGTTCGGCCTGATCGATCCGCTGGCAGACATCGACCTGACACCGCTGCTGCGGTGGCTCGACGGCTGCGAGATCTGGACCCACGGCGCGGATTACGACATGGCGCTGTTGAAACGCACCTTCGGCCACATCCCGCCGCGCCTGCTCGACACCCAGATCGCCGCCCGCCTGGCCGGCGCCCGTTCCTTCGGCCTCGCGGCCACCGTGCTGTCCTGGTTCGACGTCGAGCTGAGCAAAGCCTCCCAGCGCGCCGACTGGAGTCGCCGGCCGCTGCCGGACAAGATGCTGCTCTACGCAATCGATGACATCCGCTACCTGCTGCCCCTGTCCGAGCGGTTGCTGACCCGGCTTGCCGAGCTGGGCCGGGTGGATTGGTTCCACCAGAGCTGCAACTGGGCGCGGGAAAGCGTGCTCAAGCGTCCGGAGCGCGATCCCGATGATATCTGGCGCATCAACGGCGCCGGCCGGCTCGACCGCAAGGGGTTGGCTCTGTTGCGCGCCCTCTGGGCCTGGCGCGACAGCGAGGCGTGCCGCAAGGACAAGCCCCCCTTCAAGGTGCTCAACAACGAGCAACTGCTGGGCATCGTCGATGCCGCCGCCAACAGTCGCCACGTCCACTTGCCCAAACGCTGGCCCGGCGCCCGGCGTCATGCCCTCATGAAGGTCATCACCGATGCCCTGGCGCTGCCCGAGGAGCAGTGGCCGCGGCGGCGCCGCGGCGGGCCACGGGCGACCCCGCCCGAAGGTCACGAGGAACTGCTGTCGGCACTGCTGCAGCGCCGCAACGAGCTGGAGGAACGGCTGGCAATCGACCGCTCGCTGATTGCCTC
>SKLO01000545.1 GCA_007123195.1 Verrucomicrobiales bacterium
CAACATGCGCGTCGGCGAGACCACCGGCTCCGCAGGCTCCATCCTCACCCTCGACAACGGCGCAAGCCTCACCGTCGGCAGCACCAGCGTCGGCACCGCAGGCTCGGGAGACGGCACCCTCAACGTCATCGACGGCACCCTCGTGGCCACCAACACCCTCTTCATCGCCGGCGACGCCACCGGCGCCGGCAACACTTCCGGCCATCTCATCGTCGGCGACGGCATCACCAACCCCACCGTCACCGTCGCCAGCAATCTCGAGGTCGGCCGCGGCGGCGCGGGCGGGTTCACCCTCAACTCGGGCACCGTCAACGTCACCGGCGCCAACTTCGTCCTCGCCCAGACCGGCGGCAGCGGCTCGGCCCAGGCCACCATCAGCGGCGGCACCCTCAACGTCGGCTCGCCCGGCGGCAACAACCAGTTCAATGTCAACTCCGGCACCGGCGGCGCCACCGTCGACCACACCGGCGGCACCGTCAACGTCGCCCAGGACCTGCGCCTGGCCAACAACAACGCCACCACCGGCTCCCGCATCTACAACCTCGACGGCGGCACCCTCAACGTCGGTCGCCACCTGAGGCTCGGCGACAACGGCAGCGCCACCCTCAACTACGAAAGCGGCACCCTCAACATCGGCAACGTGCTCTACATCGGCGGCAGCGAGTCCACCAGCGCCGGCGCCAACCCCAGCGCCGACGGCACCCTCAACATCGGCACCGGCGGCGGCACGCCCACCCTCACCACCGGCCAGTTCGAGGTCGGCCGCCATCGCATCGGCACCGTCAACCACGCCAACGGCACCGTGAACGTCAACGCCACCCACAATCTCGTGATCAGCCAGTATGCCAACGCCACCGGCACCTACAATCTCACCGGCGGCACCCTCAATGTGGGCGTCGGCCCGGGCAGCCAGGGCAACATGAACTTCAACTCCGGCACCGGCACCTTCAACCAGTCGGACGGCACCGTGAACCTCAACGGCAACCACATCAACCTCACCAACAACGCCGCCGCCAGCGCCACCTACAACCTCTCCGGCGGCACCCTCGACCTCGGCGGCGGCAACGTCAATTCAGGCCCGGGCACCACCGCCTTCAACTTCACCGGCGGCACCCTCAAGGACGTCAACCATTTCAACCTCAGCCTCGACCAACAAGGCGGCGTGCTCCAGGTCGGCCCGGACTCCGGCGCTGGCACCATGCTCATCAACGGCGACTATTTCCTCTCCTCAGGCCAGTTGTCCGTCACCCACGCCGGCAGCTCCAACGGCCGCCTCACCGTCAACGGCGATGTCCTCCTCGGCAGCGCCACCCTCGACATCGATTGGACCGGCTCGCCGGACAACTTCTACCGCGGCGTGCTCGACGCATCCAACATGGCCTGGATCCTGGAAAAGGACACCCCCGGCCAGATTTCCGGCACCTTCGCCAACTCCACCCCTTCCTTCGTCCTCGACAACCTCTTCGGCACCACCGGCGAGGCGCACTGGATCAACATCGACGGCCAACCCTTCGCCCTCTTCTACAACTCCCAGGCCGACGTGTTCGGCACCGCAGGCCTGACCGGCGGCAATGACATCCTCCTCATCGCCATTCCCGAACCCTCCCGAACCCTGCTCCTCGCCGTCGCCATCGCCCCCCTCCTGCTCCGCCGGCACCGCCGCCCTCAACCGGCGCCCCGCTGACCGCTCCCGCCCCAGCCACCCGCGCCGCGCCGCGCCCCCAACCGCACCGCCTCCGCCCGCGCCCGGCAGTCCAGCCGCCGCCACAGCCGCGCCACGTGCATCTCCACCGTGCGCACGACCCACCCACCATTAACCATTAACCATTAACCATTAACGATTCCCCCCCTCACTCATTGCGCAGGGCATTCAGCAACGCGCCGCGCAGCACCCAGGCGGCCGCGGCCACACAGAACAATCCGCCCGCCACCACGATCACCGCCAGCCAGCCGAACAACCAGCCGCCCGCTCCCCCGCCCTCGCCCGGCTGGGTCAACTGCGGCCACACCGCCGCGATCGCCGCCAGCACGCCCACCGCCACCCCGGTCCAGGTCAGCGCCACGTGCTCGCCCGCCAGCATGCGCCGCAGCTCGCGCTTGCGGAAGCCCACCGCCTGCATCAGGCCCAGCTCACCGCGCCGTTCCTGCACGCTGCGCACCACCACCAGCGCCAGCCCCGCAGTCCCTAACAGGACCCCGAGACCGCCCAGCACCGAGAAGATCCGGATGTAGCTGTTCTGCACCGCGTTGAACCTCGCCAACCGCAGCACCGCCGGCTCCAGCGACAAACCGCGCTTCTCCAGCTGCCGCGTCAGCAGCGCTCCCAACTCTTCGGTTTGATCCTCCGGCGCATCGATCAACAACGCGCGGTAGCCGGCCACGTCGGGATAGGCGTCGACAAACCGGGCGCCATCGATCAATACCCGCCCCTGCCAGATCGAGTTGGCGATCAATCCCACCACCCGCACCGTCATGATGCCGCCGCGGCCGTCGCGATACTCGATTGTGTCGCCCACCCCGATCCGCAAAGCGTAGGCGGCGGTGTTCTGATCGATCACCCCCGGCACCTCGCCGTCCTCCAACCCCGTGCGCAGGATCTCCCAGCCGGGCTCCATGCCCTGCGCCACCGCCGAAAACGTGAACGCCCCGCGCTCGGCCAGCGCCGCGGTCGGCACCCCGAGCAACACCGGCTGCTGGGCCCGGTTGAGATTCAAACAACTGGCGTCGTCGCCGTCGCGCTGACGCATCGGCAGCACGGTCACCCCTTCCATGTCCGCGGCGTCGAGCGCGAACTCCTCGCGCCCCTCCTCCAGATTCAAATCCTCATACAATGGCAACGCGGTCTCGCCATAAAAGGCAAACCCGCCGGTGCCGCCGTCGCGCCGGTGATCGCGCTCGGCATCCTGCTGGAACGCGTTGAACGCAAATACCAGAAACACCCCCGCCGCCATCACCCCGGCCACCGCCAGACTGCGACCCGGCCGCCGGCACAGGTTGCGCAGCGCCACCCCGGTCAGGCTGCGCCGGGCCAGGGCGCCCGCGGATTGACTGCCGCGATCGATCCCCCGCAACACCAGCGCCACCACCGCCAACCCGGCCGCCAGGAACCCCAGACCGCCGCCGAAAAACGCCCCCGCCCGGGCCTCGCCCTGCAACCCGCGCGCCAGCGACAACGCCACCACGCCACCGACCGCCCCAACAATCACCACCCACGGCGACCAGGCGCGCCACCAGGGGCGGTCGCCGCCGCCCGGGCGCGGCGGTTTGGCGGTGTCGCCCGCCAGCAGCGAGCGCACCGGGCGCCGCCACAACACCCGCGCCACCCACCACGCGGTCAGCAGCGCCATCAACACCGCACCCAGCCAGCCGTAGATCGCGCTGGCCGGCGAGGCGTGAAAGTCGAACGCCAGCCCGCCGACCGCGTCCGACCAACCGCCGCGCAGCGCCGTCAGCGCCGCCCACGCATACACCAGACCGCCGACCACGCCCGCCGCCGCGCCGATCGCCGCCACGATCAGCACCTCCAGCAACACCACCCGGCGCACCTCGCCCACGCTCCAACCGGCCGCCAGCATCAGCCCGCTCTCGGGACTGCGATGCTGCAGGGTGAACGCGAACAGCAGTCCGGTCAGCACCAGCGCCGCCAGGATCAGGAAATTGCTGGCAAACAACAGCAGCAGGCCCAGCGGCAGCGATTGCTCGGCCGCCGCGTCCGCGCTGTCGGCCACCGCCACCGGCTGCCAACCCACCGCCGCCAGCCCCACCGACCCGCGCAGCAATTCCTCCACCGCCGCCGCGTCCGGTCCCGCCCCCGGCCAGCGCACCGACGTCAGGTCGCCGAAACGGTTGCCCCACAACTCCTGACCTAGCGCCAACGGAATGAACCCCTTCGGAGTGCCCCGGTATTCGTCCCAGTAGTCCTCGTCCTGATCGCGGATCAGATCGAGATCGATCGGGATACCCGGCTCCCAGTCGCGGCAGTTGTCCACGTCCGACACGCCCGGGAAATCGGGCGTCCAATCCCGCCTCACCACCGGATCGTCCATCTCCAGCACCGCCGCCACCGTCACCACGCGCTCGCGCTGCTCCAGTTCCCGGCCCTCACCGACCACGAAAAACGACAACGTCAGGTCATCGCCCGCGCCAATGCCCTGGTCGTCCGCCAGCCAGCGGTTGATCACCACCGCGTCACCGTTCGAGCCGGCCGCCTCGACCACCCGGTCGACCGCCGTCACCATCGAATAAGGCGTGCCCGTCTCCGGCGACGACGCCATCCGGTTGACCAGGTAGGTCAGCACGCCGTAGCTGCCGTCCACCGCGCCCAGCAACAGGTCGGCGATCGGCCGGTCGAGGAACACCCGCTCGGTCTGCAACTGCCGTTCGCCCCCGTCCGTGTCCTCCACCTGCAACGCAAAATCGGCCAGCCTGGCCACCCGGTTGACCGCGTCCTCGAACTCGGCCACCGACACCGCGCCACCCTCAGCGCCCGCGCCCCCGGCCAGCACCAGATTGACCCGATCCTCGCGCTCCAGCAGCTGTTGCAGGTAACCCTGCGGCAGGAACACGTTGTCCGCCGCCTGCTGCTCGGCGCGCAGGCTGAACAAGCCGAACTCCTCCGGCCCGAGAATCTCCGCCACCCGGCGGCGGAAGGTGATCTCGCTCTCGCGCGACCCCGACAAAGGCGCGTCGCGCGAGATCACGCCCGGCAACTCGACCCGGATCATGAGGAAATCCCCCTCCTCCACGCCCAGTTTCTGCGCCAGCGGCGAACCGATCGCCAGCCCCGTGCTCCAGTCCTCGCCCGGGCCCGAGCCGGGGCCGAGCCGCCAGAACTGATCGTCCACCCCGACCACATTGACCCGGTTCACCCGGCGCGTGCCGTCCGGACCGGTGGCCGAGCCCTCCACCATCATCACCGGCGCCACCGTGGTGCCCTCGCCCAGTTCGGTCCGCAGCCGCTCGACCATGTCGGTGGTCACAAAACGGTCCCCGCCCACCAGTGCCAGCTGCACCTCGCCCAGCCGCGTGCGCGCCAGGTCGTGCAGGCTTTCCTTGACCGAATCCCCCACCAGCAGCGCCCCGGTCAGGATCGCCGCCGTCAGGGCGGTGCCGGCCATCAAGCCGAGGTTCCACTTCCAATAGTGCGCCATTCCGCGCCACGTCACCGTCGAGCGCTTGTTCATGCCTGCTGGGAAATCGCCTCCTCCGTCGTCGCATCCGTCGCGCCCGCCGCCGCGGGGGCGGACGATCCCTCGCCGTTCAACTGCACCAGTTTGCCGTCGCGCATCTCCATCACCCGATCGAGCTTGCCGGCCTGACCGCGATGATGGGTCACCATCACCAGCGCCACCCCGTGCCGCCGCGGCAATTCCAACAACAGATCGGTCAGCCGGTCGGCGTTGCGCGCGTCCAGCGCCCCGGTCGGCTCGTCCGCCAGCAACAGCCGCGGCTGGTTGATCAGCGCCCGCACCACCGCCGCCCGCTGCCGCTCTCCCCCCGACAACCGCGCCGGCTTCCACGACGCCCGCTCGGCCAGGCCCACCGATTCCAGCAACTCCACCGCCCGCTGCTCCGCGCCCTCGCGGGCATCGCCGGCCGCCGCCGCCAGCGCCGGCAGCAGCACATTCTCCATCACCGTCAGCTGCGGCAGCAGATGGTGCAGCTGGAAGATGAACCCGATGCCGCGCGCCCGCAGCTCCGCCAATTCGGCCGGCCCCAGCCCGGTGGCCTCGCGCCCGAGCAACTCGACCTCGCCCGCATCCACCTGGTCGAGCGTGCCCAACACGTTGAGCAAAGTCGACTTGCCGCAACCCGAAGGCCCCACCACCGCCGCCGACTGCCCGGCCCGGATCTCGAAGTCCACCCCGCGCAACACCGGCACCGCATCGCCGCGCTCAGGTTCCACATAGGCTTTTTCCACGGCGCGCAGCCGCGCCACCGGAGGGTCGGTTTCTTTTGTCATCGCTCGTTCCTTCACCTTCATTCAACGAACGTCAACCAG
>SKLO01000348.1 GCA_007123195.1 Verrucomicrobiales bacterium
TCGGGGTCGTGCTCGATGCGCAGCAGGAAATGTGGCGACAACAGGGTGGCGGTGGCGGCCATGCGCATGGCCTCGTCAAACCCGCCCTCGCGATCGAGCACCCGGCGCCCGATCGACACCAAACGGGCGATTTCTCCATCCTCGACCGGGCGGCGGAACGCCCGGTGGGCGAACTGCCGGAGGTTGCGCTCAAGCGCGGCGGCAGGGTCCATGTCCTCACCGGGTCGATGTGGCATCAGGCGCCGGCGGGCGTCGTCGGAGCCCATCACCTCGTCCAGTGCCAGGTCGGTCGCCTCGATGTATTTCTCCATCAGCAATGGTGGGATGAACAACGTGTCGGCGACGTTGTCGAAGCCGGCGCCGCCGGAGCCGTCGATGGGGAAGATCGCCGCCACATCGAGATCGACCCCCAGCAGGTCGCGCATGGTGTAGCGGTATTCGTTGCGGTTGAGCCGCCGCAGCATGGTGCGACCGGGATCGACGATGGCGCCGCTGCGATAAAAGTCCTCGTTGGCGTCGATCCACGCCAGGATGGTCGCCTTGGTGGCCTCGTCGAGTTCGCCGCGCGAGGCCGGCGGCATGGCCCCGGTCTCGATTTGTTCGCGCACCGAGTTCCACAACTTGAGCTGCGGGCGCGCGTCGGCCAGCCGGTGATAGGATTCCAGGTCGATGCTGCCGCGGGGGTCGTCCGGGTTGTGGCAGTCCCAGCAATTGGCTTCCAGCAGATCGACCACGGGTCCCTCGTAGTCGCTGATCGCCACCACCGTCGTTGTGCCGGCCGCCCCTGCCGTCGCCGGACCCGGATGAGCCGGACCGGTGCCAGACAAACCTGCCAGAGTCGCCAGCGCCATCAGGGCGGCGGCGCGGCGTGCCATGCCGGAGGCTGGCGTTGGCGGGTGTGATTGGGCGAAGCTCATCGAGAAAACCGGATGGGGATGCGCGCCGCCGAGGCCGACCGGAACGACGTCGTCCTGGCCGCGGCCGGACCCCATCACCGGCAAAAGCTTACAACGCGTGGACCATGCCGACTCTTTCCGCCGCCAGGCCAACCGCTGCGCATCTGAAGCAACAACCCCGGTGCCAATCTCGAATCCCATGAATCCCATCAACAGCAGCCAAGCTACCCAAGCCCGGACATCCGTGCTTGAGGCCGCCGACTGCCTGCGTTCCTGTGGCATCCGGCTACCCCGCTTCAAGATCACCACGGAGCCTCCCGAGGGCCGCATGCCCTTCGGTGGCTCGTTCGTGGATGGTATCGACGGCAGCCTGAGACTGAACATGGGCTGCTATCCGACGGTCTTTCAACGCCGCTGGTTTGCCATGCATGAGCTGGGTCATCTGCTCTGGCACCTCCATCGACCTCTGCGTTGAAAAAGTTTCCAAGCGGAGTTCGGCGAACCTCAACCCTCGAACTACGAGGGCCTCGCCGCCAACCTGGGCTGGGTGACGGCAGGCGCTTGGAAAGCCTCGTGACTGTCCGGCCCGCACCGCGTAAAGGGCCAGCCATCCTGGCCCCTGCGCGGGATCTCCCCAAAATGCCGGAAGCTTCCAGACAAAAACCGTGAGCTCTTGAACTCCTTCGGCGAACCATCGAAAAGCAGGGTGTTCCCACAGCTTCAGGAACGCCCACAGATGGAAAATCCAAATCTGGAAATCTACGGTGGTCCCTGAATCTGCGGGGCAAGCCAGTTTTGAATAAAGATTTCGGACACGGGCAGCCGTGGCGTGGAGTAGTTTTGCGCAGGGCGGACTCCCGGGAAGACAGCCAGCTTCCTCAGCGGCCCCCCATGGTCAACCCGCCAGATTGGGATCACGAGTCCCGTGCTCCCTCGATCGCGGACGCCCCGTCGAGCACGCCCTGGAAATACGCCAGCTTCAGCTCCACGTGCTCGAATGCCTGGATGGCGTCCCGGTATCGAGCTGCCAGGAGAAGGGCATGGTCGGTATCCGTCGCATCGATGGCCTCGACGTGAAGCAGCCACGCGGGTGAGGGGAAGAACCTGGTTTTAAGCTGGAGCCGGCTATCGGACTCGAACCGATGACCTACTGATTACAAATCAGTAATGCCCGACTGACTATCAGCGGGTTATAGTCCAATGGTGCTTAACTGGTGCAGTTTTGCTTGCATTCGCCTCCCTGCGCAACATGGTGGCTCATGCCCCACAAGCCCACTACCAGCAAGCGGAACCGGGTCACCCGCCAGGCCCGCAAGGCACCCTTCCGCCGCCGCATCGGAACCCGCACCATATCGGTGCAGCACCTGAGCCAGGCGCCCTACGTGGCCGCCGTGGTCCAGCACGGTCCCGATGGCCGGGAGCGTCTGCGGAAATGCCGGACGATGAGCGAGGCGAAGACCATGGCGAAAACGTGGTGCGCGGATGCAGAACGGCACGGGCTGGACGTGTCGCAATCCCTGACACCGGCCGAGCTGGCCGCCGTTGCCGAGTTGAAACGCGACATACTGGCCGCCGGGCTGTCAGTGGCCGACATGATTGCCAACGCCCGGGAATGGCTCGGCCGGTCCCACCGCCGGCTGTCCGTGGCGACCGCGGCCGATGCCTGCCTTGAGAGGAAGGAAGCGCAAGGCCTATCCCGCCGGCACGCCGGCAACTGCCGATTTCACTTCCGTCAGATTGTGGCTGCCTTCGGTGACCGGGACGTGGCCGACGTGACTCCCGATGAGCTGCGCCGGTGGATCGATACCTTGGCGGTGTCGAATGCGAGCAAGAACGCAATGCGCCGCCATGCCAGCCTGATATGGAGCCATGCCGAGACCATGGGCGCCGGCTGCCCCAACCCTGCCAAGGCACTCCCCCAGTGGAAGGCAACCCCGGGCGAGACTGCAATCTTCACACCCGCCGAGGCGCGCACCTTGATGTCCGCCGCTGATCCTAAAATTCTGCCTGCGCTGGCAATCGGTTTGTTTGCCGGGTTGCGCCGTTCCGAATTGATCGGTCTGGACTGGCGCCACGTTCACGCCTCGGAAATCGAAGTCACCGCGATGAACGCCAAGTCAAGCCGCCGGCGGTTCGTGCCAATCCACGACAACCTGGCCGAATGGCTGGCACCCTACCGCAAGCAGTCCGGCAAGGTGGTGTCGAGTGAAAGCACGTGGAAGCGGTGGTTCGAGCGAGCCAAGGCCGAGGCAGGCATCACGGACCCGAGCAAGAACGACGTGCGCCACAGCTTCGGTTCCTACTTCTACGCCCTGACCGATGACGCTGGAAAGGTGGCCGCCGCGCTCGGCCACACCGACAGCAGAACGGTTTTCAATCACTACCGCGCACTGGCCCGCAAGACCGAGGCCGAGGCCTATTTCAACCTTCAACCACCTACCGCCGCCGGGAACGTCGTGCGATTCGCAGCCACCACCGCATGAAAGACACTGACCACCCGGGCCCCGTCGCGAATCAGCAGGAAGGTTCTAACCGGCCGTCAGGCGAAAAACCGGCCACCGTAACCAACCACCCGGCCACCGTAACACGGCCCTGACCGACCATCCTACGAAGAACTCGCTCCGTAACCGCAGCTCTCTATCCCCACTTGCCTGAGACAAGGCGTAGCCGCGCCATCGCTGCAGCTAGAGCAGCCCCGGTGCTGTGGGCGGAGACATCAGTGTGGCTTGCGGAAAGTCGGCAGAGCTGGCTACGAAAGTAGCGGCTATGAGGCGAAAATGTGGGCATCGCTGGGTGGACAATGGGCGTTACCGGATGATCCCGCGCCGGGAGAGATGCCAGAATGGGTTGGCACATAGTTCCGCCGAGTTTGGCCGCTGGCATTGGACGAAAGCGGCCAGAAGAAAAAGGAGGGCCGGAAGGTTAATCCTCTCCTCGATTACTTCCGTCAATGCGTGAGATCTGGTTACGGGTTGGGCTCGGACGACAACCTTGAGGAGGTAGCCGAACGGGAGCTAAAGGCGCTAGAGGGCGCAGCCGCAAGCGCGGGTATCATGTGGAACATTAGGGAAGTGGCACGGATGCGCCGTTGCTGCCAGCCGCGACAGCAAGGACTGGACGAAAAGGAGCAGGAACCACCCTGGAGGGTGCGCCTGACCTGCCGGCGATGATGTGACCCCTGTCCCCCGTGGACTCCATGACTTCCACGCTTCGACCAGGACGGGCAGCCTGCCGCAATCCAGGGCTTGATCCCGCCCGAGGACCTCTCCCCCTGCGAAGGGCGCCTGGCGACGCGCCCGCAACCGCTGGCGGTCCCCGGGAGGCAGTTTGCGGCTATCTTGCAGACCTGCGCGAGCGGGTCCGCTTCGGTGCGGAAGCACTGCGAACGATCCCGCCAGTGGTGCCATGCAAGCCGCCGCAACGAAAAACCAGCCCGGAAAACTCCGCCGTAGAAACGTCCATGGCCACCGTACATACGTCCGCGGCGACCGTATAGACGCAATCGACACCGTACACCCTCCCTTTTCGACCGTAGAACGCAACCTGTCGACCGTAAGCCCCTTAGCGTCTGGCAGGTCCCTCGGCTTGCAGCTTGCTGACGTGCTAGAAAAAAAAGTTTGAAAAAACAAAAGCCGTAGGAACCTCCATCGCCTCCGTAGAAGCGTCCGCGGCGACCGTACAAACGGCTCCGCAGACGGACCGACACCGTACGCCGAACATTTTCGACCGTACAGCTCATTTTATCGACCGTAACCCACTTAGCGCCAACTTTTTATGGCGACTTGCATAGCCCGCCTTGGTAGGGGAGAATGCGCCATGAGCAGACCAGATCCGCACCTCACCACCACCGAAAACCTGATCTCCAAGGCCGAAGCCGCCGACCGGCTGGGGGTTTCCATCCGCACCCTCGAGGGCCTGATGAAGGACCGCGCCCTGTCATTCGTCCGGGTCGCAAAGCGCCGGATCGGATTCCGGCCCGCCGACGTTGAACGATTCATCGAGGTCCGCACCGTCAACGCCAGAAACTGAAAACCCGGCCCATTGCGAAGCAACGGAGCCAGGTCATCAGCGGACTGGAACACCGCAGTATGCCACGCCCCCGTTTGCTTTTTTAAGGCCGATTGAGCCATGAAAATCAAAGCAACCAAAATGCCGCGGTTCCTTCAAATCTGCAACGCGTTGCCGATTTGATCGTCCCCTTCTCCTCCGCTCGACCTTCCGCCCCGAGTGCATTCAGCGGACGCAAGGCCATCTCTGAGAAGCACAATTAGAATCCACAACCAATCTAATCTACCCCCCACCGCCATGCTCGACCATTCCATCACTACCGGCCCCAACGGGCCGCTCGTGACACCAGAAAATTTCACCGACGTCATGTTCGTCACCTCCGCGGTGGAGGAGGACTCCGCGGTGGAGGAGGAGGAGGCCACCCAGACGGCCAGGTCCACCTTCGGGTTCCGCATCACGCAGCCGGCCGAGTATCTCAAGGGCGCCAACAGTATCATCAAGGATGTCGCTCTCCGCGCGGGTATCGACCTGGACAAGTGCTACTACACGGCCTGCTGCAAGCGGGTCCTCCCCCGCGCCCAGCGAGCCCGACCCCCGAAGAGGGTCATGAAGTGGGGCATGCCGGTGCTGGAGGACGAGATCAGGCGGGTGAAGCCGAAGATCATCGTCTGCCTGGGCAAGCACGTGTTCGACATGCTCAGCCCCCAGAAGATCAACTTCAAGGACGCCCACGGCTGCTGGTTCTGGTCCGAGGAGTATCAGGCGCACCTCTACGTGATGCACGCCCCCTGGACACTGGTGGGCAAGCCCGAGCACTACGAGACCTTCAGGATCGACTTCAAGGAGGTCGCCAGGCGCAAGGAGCTCCTGGACAACGGTGGCAGCATCACCGGGGACTCGTTCGACTACCAGGTCATCCGCAACATGGAGGAGCTGGAGGACTGGCTCGACCACCTGAGGGAGCTTTCCGAGGGCGACGAGTGGCCCGGCTACCGGGATGACGACGGCCGGCCCCTGCTGGCGGTGGACTGCGAGTGGCACGGCAACACCCACGTGGACGGACAGCTGCGGACCATGCAGGTGGCCTGGTCGGAGA
>SKLO01000014.1 GCA_007123195.1 Verrucomicrobiales bacterium
ATTGTCGCACGAATCCCGCAGTCGCGGCAAGCCTGATTGCAAGGAGATAAAGCCACCCTGATGTCTGACCGGCCCTCCAGCGGCCGGAACCCCGCTCTTCTTCCATGCCACCCACAAACCACGCCGGGCACTTGCCTTGCGTTGCTGCCGATTCGCCCGCACAGCGTTTAGCTGATGACAGCGCCAGGGCTGCAGGGTAGTTTGACCTCATGTTGAACTTGCACAAGTTACCCGGGACCGCGGCGTGCGTGGTCGGCGCGATGCTGCTGGCCGCTTGCGGCGCGGAGGATTCGGTGCCAGCTGGAGACCTTCCGCCCTCTGGAGTTGGGGCTCCGTCGGCGGCAGAGAGGGCGCGGGTCACCGGGCTGGGTGAGCAGGCCGCCTCGGCATTGATGGCCAGCCTGGGCGCGCAACTGATGGCGGCGATGGAGGCAGGCGGGCCGGTGGAGGCGGTGGCCGTGTGCCGCAACGTGGCGCTGCCGCTCACCGACGGGGCCGCTTCCGGATTCGAAGGCGTGAGCCTCCGAAGGACGACCAGCAAACCGCGTAACCCGGCCAACGCTCCCGACGAGCGCGATCTCGCGGTGCTGGCGACGATGGAAGCCGCCGCAACCGGGGACGATGAGGTGCCCGGCGTGATGATCGAATGGGACGATACGGTGGCGCACTTCTATGCGCCGGTGTTTGTGCAGCAGGTGTGCCTGAACTGCCACGGCGACCCCGGCGGATTTTCCGAGCCGCTGGCAGAGAAGTTGCGGGAGTTGTATCCCGACGACCAAGCCACCGGCTATGCGCTGGGTGACTTCCGCGGGGTCATCCGGGTGGACATCGACCGGCAGCCATGAAGCGACCCTTTCATCGCGTCACCAGTTCTTGATCCACAACGGATCGTAACCCCTACACGGGCCCAAAAAACATGCCGAAAAACATGCCAGGCATACAGTTTGGTATTGCCGCCAGATTTGCTGGAATACCCAGGTCAGCGCCCGCCCTAAGTCTATGAAACCGAACCGGAAGAAGAAAGTCAGCCCGCTTGAATGGGCCGAACTGCCGACGGGGGCTTATCGGGCAGGTTTCCCCGCCTCCTCTTCCGTCGGCGGCAGCAACCGCAGTCCGCGTAGCTCGAACCACACCGGCGGCTCGCCCGGACCACGGAACCAGCTCAGCTGCTTCCACACCGCCCGATCGCCCCATCCGGCCGGCACCTCCCAAACCACCTCGCGCCAGTTCTCGTCCATGGCCACGCGCCGGTAGGCACGCCGGTCCGCTGGGCCGTCCGGACCATCCGGGTCACCCGCCGCGGCATCGACCCGCAAGGTAATTTCCCCCGCCTGGCCGGCACGGATCTCGAACCTGACGCCCTGCCATCCGCGCCGGTCGCCCTCCGGCAGGCCCGCCAGCCGCAGCCGCACGCCGGCATAATCGCCCCCCACCGCGACCGCTCGCAGCACCGCCCCGCCATCCGCGGTCGGGATCACCTGCCACTCCGACACCCGACCGGTCGCGTCCTCGCCATAAGCCTGCCACCACCGCCCGAGGCCCGCCCCCTGATCGGGACCTGGCAGCTCGGGCAATCGCGCCAGCACCTGCCGTCGGTCCCGCCAGTGGTCCGCCAGCGGCCAGGCAAACCAGCCCGCCACCAGCACCGATCCCGCCAGCAGCCACACCCGCCGCATTCCCGTCGCGGTGCTCCCGGTCGCCACGCCGAGGACCCACCCCAGCCCATTGGCCAGCGCGTCGCCCCAATCGGCGTGACGGCCGGTCAGCAGCTGCAGCGGTTCCAGCAACAGCGCCAGCACCAGCCCGGCAAGCAACAACCGCCCCGTCGGCAACCCGCTGCCACCGGGCCGCGCCCGCCACCAGGCCCACAGTAAGCCCACCACGAACAGGCCTGGAAAGTGCAGCGCGTCAAACAGCGAGGCCTGCCACCAAACCGGCTCGCGCTCCCCGGCACCCGGCGGCCACAAGATCCCGGCCAACAACACCAACGTGGCCACCGGCGCCAGCCAGCGGCAGTGCCACAATCTCGTCCCGCCGGCATCGTCCATGGCGCCACTCAATCCGACAACCACCCGTCCGGCAACGGCTGAATTGCCCTTGCATTCAACCGTTGCTGCGACGATCACCGCCACAATCCGTCCCCGCGTCTGCCACCGCCGTCATGTCCCGCTGTTCCGCCCTGTTGTCCCAATCCAATCCCGACCGCGCCTGGCTGATCACTGGTGGCGCGGGCTTCATCGGTTCCCACCTGGTGGAGACCCTGCTGCGCCACGACCAGCGCGTCACCGTGCTGGACAATTTCGTCACCGGCCACCGCCACAACCTCGACGCCGCCCTCACCGCCGCCGGCACCGGCACCGGCACCGGCACCGGCACCGCCGCCGGCACCGCCGCCGGCACCGGCGGGGACAAGGCACCCCTGCTCACGATCATCGAGGGCGATCTGACCGATCCCGACACCTGCCGCCGCGCCTGCGAGGGCGCCACCCACGTGCTCCATCTGGCCGCGCTGGGCTCGGTGCCGCTCTCGATCGAGCAACCCCTCACCAACCACCAGGTCAACGTCAGCGGCATGGTCCACCTGCTGCAGGCCGCCCGCGAAGCCGGCGTCCGGCGCCTGGTCTACTCCTCCAGCAGCGCCGTCTACGGCGACGCCCCGGGCCTGCCAAAGACCGAATCCATGCCGCCGGCCCCGCTCTCGCCCTACGCCGCCAGCAAGTGGATCGATGAAATCTACGCCGCCATCTGGCAGCGCTGCTACCGACTCGAAACCGTCGGCCTGCGCTACTTCAACGTGTTCGGTCCGCGCCAGGACCCCGCCGGCGCCTACGCCGCGGTCATCCCCGCCTGGGTCGACGCCATGATCCACGGCCGCACCGTCACCATCCACGGCGACGGCTCGCAAACCCGCGACTTCTGCTACGTCGGCAACGTCGTCGAGGCCAACCTGCTGGCCGCCTTGAGCCCCAACCCCGACATCCCCGGCGCCGTCTGCAACGTGGCCACCGGCGGCCGCATCACCCTGCTCGACCTCTTCGCCGCCCTCCGCGACGCCCTGCTCCGGCACCGCCCCGGCACCGACATCCCACCCCCGGTCCACGGCCCGCCGCGCTCCGGCGACATCCTCCACTCGCAGGCCGACATCACCCTCGCCCGCGACCTGCTCGGCTACACCCCCGCCATCGACCTCGCCGAGGGCCTCGATCGCTCGATGCAATTCTACCTCGGCGGTTGAATCGCCGTCGCATCCCTGCATGATGTCCGGCAACCAAACCGCATCACCTGACCACACCAAGCCGCCCCGCTCCGTCTGCCTTGTCACCCCCTGAATCCCGCCGCCGGAACCACCGACTTTGAACCCAACCGCCATCCAACCAGCCCCCGG
The DNA here is from genome assembly GCA_007123195.1 of Verrucomicrobiales bacterium. GTDB lineage: Bacteria > Verrucomicrobiota > Verrucomicrobiia > Verrucomicrobiales > SKLO01 > SKLO01. Next base: position 3,386 of record SKLO01000014.1, read on the forward strand.
CACCCGGACCGCCCCGGCCGCCGACGCCGCCACGTCCGCCACCGCCCTGACCTTCGTCTTCCCGTGCCTCAACGAGGAAGCCTCGCTGGCCGATTGCATCCGCCGCGTGCGCGCCTCGCTCGAAGCCGATCCCGGCCTCGCCTACGAGATCGTCGTCGCCGACAACGGCAGCACCGATCGCTCGCGCGAGATCGCCCTCGAACACGGCGCCCGGGTGGTGCCGGTGGCCGAGCGCGGCTACGGCGCCGCCCTGCGCGGCGGCATCGACGCCGCCCGCGGCACCTACGTGATGTTCGCCGACGCCGATTCCACCTACCTCTACGAGGACGCCCTGCCGCTCTATCAAAAGGCCATTGAACACGATGCCGACATGGCCATCGCCTCGCGCATGATCGGCCGCATCGAGGACGGCGCCATGCCGCCGCTGCACCGCCACCTCGGCACCCCGGTGCTCACCGGCTTGATCAACCTGTTCTTCCGCGGCAAGCTCACCGACTGCAACTCCGGCTTCCGCTGCCTGCGCAAGACCGCCTACGACTCCTGGGACATCCGCTCCAACGGCATGGAGTTCGCCTCCGAACTGCTGATCAAGGCACTCAAGAACAACGCCCGCACCGTCGAGATCCCCTCCGGGCTGGCGTGCGGACCGGCCGACCGCGTCGCCCACCTGCGCACCTGGCGCGACGGCATGCGCCACCTGCTGTTCATCCTGTCGGAAAAACCCCAGCTGTTCGAGAAACTCGGGCTCGCCATCGCCCTGCTCGCCAGCGTGCTGCAACTCGCCTCCGCCTTCACCGGCCCGATCGCCCTTGGCGCCCTGCACGTGTTCGACGTCCACAGCCAGTCCCTGCTGTTGCTCGCCGGCCTGGTCGGCGCCCAGCTCTACCTGTTCGCCTGCATGCTCTACGTGCAGCCGCGCAGCGACCGTCCGATGAACCTCACCAAACGCCTGATCGACATGAACGAGGGCACGCTGTTCTTCGTCCTGCTCGGCCTGTTCGCCGTCATCGGCCTGGTCATCGCCGGCCTGGTCGTCGCCTGGGGCCTGGCCGGGTTCTCCGGACTCGAAGTGGTCAACACCCTGCTGGTCGCCATCCACTTCCTCGCCCTGCCCAGCCTTTTCGCCCTCGGCCTGCTCGGCATCCACGTGTTGAAAAAACAGGGCCGCGGCTGACCAAATCCCGCATCCCGCCCGGCCGCCACCCCAGACCGGCGCGGGTCCGACGCCATGCCATGATACGTCCCGCCAAGCCGTCCGCACGCCGCTCCGGCCGCCGCCGCCACCAACCCGCGCGCGCCCTGCCACGCCTGTCACCCGCGCGCGCGCTCGCCGCGTTCGCCGGGCTCTGGCTGCTGGCCTTGACGCTCCAGTGGCACAACGGCGCCTGGCAGGCGGACTTCGGCGCCCATCCCGACGAGGCCGCCCACGTCGTCACCGGCCTCATGATCCGCGACTACCTCGCCGGGGGATTTCTCACCGAGGCCCACCCGATGCGCTACGCGGAGGCCTACTACGACCACTTCCCGCGAGTCGCCCTGGGCCACTACCCGCCCGGCTTTTACCTGACCGAGGCCCTGTTCTTCCTGCCCGCCCCCGTGGCCGGTGCCGCCCTGGTGCACAACGCCACCATCGCCGCCGTCCTCGCCGCCCTGCTGTTCCTCGTCGGCCGACGCTTCACCGGCAACCCCGCGCTGGCCCTGGCGGGCGCCGTCGTGCTGCTGCTGCTGCCCGTGGTCCAGCGCTACACCGCCGTCATCATGGCCGACCTGCTGGTGGCCCTGTTGATGCTGCTCAGCGCCCTCGCCTTCGCCCGCTTCCTCGTTACCGAAAGCCGCCGCGACTCGCTCCTGTTCGGCCTGCTTGCCGCCGCCACCATCCTCACCAAAGGTTCCGGCCTGCTGCTCGCCCTGCTGCCCCCGCTGGCCATCGCCCTCACCGGCCGCTGGTCGCTGCTCAAAAACCCCGCCCTGTGGCTGGCACCGATCCCCGTGCTGCTGCTGGCCCTGCCGTGGATGTGGTTCACCCACGACATCTCCGCCGAGGGCATGCGCGGCGTGCCCTTGCTGCAACACTTCCGCGAAGCCCTGACCTTCTACCCCGCCTACCTGCCGCGCATGCTCGGCTGGGGCTGGACCCTGCTGCTGGTCGCCGGCCTGGTCACCACCGCCCTCGCCCTGTTGCGCCGGCGCGCGCCGCTCGCCGAGACTGCCCTGCCAGCCTGCCTGCTGGCCCTCGTGCTCGCCCTCTACGGCTTTCACGTGCTCTGCCCCATCGGCCTCGAGGACCGCTACCTGCTGCCCGCCCTGCCACCGCTGATGCTGCTCGCCCTGCGCGTCGCCCAATCCCTGTTCCGCGCCGCCGACCTGCCGGCCCGCTCCGCCTGGGTGCCGGCCGCCGTCGTGATCCTGCTCGCCGCAGTCGAGGTCATCCGCGCCACCCCGAAGGACCACCGCGGCTTCACCGAACTCGCCGCACCCGTCGCCGCCGCCGCACGCTCCACCGCCACCAGCGTGCTGGTATCGTCCGACGCCCGCGGCGAGGGCGCCTTCATCGCCGCCGCCGCCTTCGCCGTCCGCCAGCGCAGCGACAGTCCGTTGCGCGTGCTGCG
>SKLO01000221.1 GCA_007123195.1 Verrucomicrobiales bacterium
ACTCCCCACTCCTCACCTTGCCTGCCGGGCGTTGGCTTTGGCATTAACCGGTCATGGGCAGGGCAGACAAGAATGTCTACCCCACTCTGCCTGCCGGCATTTCACCACCGACCACTGCCCACTGCCCACTGCCCACCGACCACCGACCATCACGAGGGCGCCCAGCGCCCGCTCCCTCAACCCTCGCCGATCTCCCGCAGCTGCCCGCCGCTGCGGGAGGTGATCCGGCGCCAGTCACGGGTGTCGTCGCGGGTCATCTCGAAGCCGATGAAATGGATCGGGATCGGGGCGATGGTCTCAGCCTGCAATTCGCGGATCTTGGCCTCGATCTCGTTGTTGGGGATGCGACGGTTGGAGGGGTAGGTCTGCCAGAAGCCGCCGTCAGAGATGATGAAGATCACGTCGGGTCGCATGCGGAAGGCGGCATCGAGCACGGCCACGATGCCGTTGGGCTCGGGGCTGCGCACGCCGCGCGCGCCGCGCGCCATCTGCCCGGTCTCGCTCCACTCGTTGTCGATCCATTCGCGCGCCGCCTCGCGGTTGCTGGGGCTGGCCGGCAGCAGCTCTTCATTGAACGGCTTGTAGTTGCGAACGAACTGGATGATGCCGAAACGGGCGTCGATCGGCAGCCCGTTGACCAGGTTGACGGTCTCCTCCTTGATCCGCGCGATCGGCACGTTGTGGCGCTCGGCCTTGTTGAGGACCGACTGCGACACGTCGAACAGCAGCACGATGCGATCGCCGGCGGCGTCGACGCCGAAGAACGAGAAGCCACTGCCGGTGCCGCCCATGCCGGACAGTCCCTCGGCCATGCCGGAGCCGAGCCCGGCGGCACCGACGAGGGAGGCGACCTGGTCGGAGATCAACTCGGACGGGTCCAGTGGCAGCATCTGGTCGAGATCGATCTGCGGCAGGTCGGGCAGGGCGAAATTGACCGGCCGGGTGGAGACGATGCGGTCGTTGAAGCTGGGCTTGGGCGCCACCGCCTCGTGCTGCGCCATGTTCATCTGGTGCTCGCGGTTTTGCGCCGGGATCACCACCCGCTGCTGCACCTCGAAGGTGGCCTCGGGCTGGGTGAAGAACTGCGCCACCACCCAGATGCCGGCCAGCACCAGCGCCACCACGTGGACCGCGATCACCGCCACCATGATCGATACCAGCATGCCGCGCCGGCGCTTGCGCTCGGCGGCGCTGGCGGCATCCGGCCGGGTGGCCACCAGCGCCGGGGCACCGGGGTTCGGCGCGGCCGGGTCGGGCATCGGGACGGTGGCGTCTGGCATGGCGGGGTCGGTCAAATTCGGGTCAATCGGTTCGGGTCGGGGCCGGCTGGCGGCGAGACGGCGGGTCAGTCGCCGGGCGCGGCAAAGGTGACCCCGGTGATGCCGGCGCGGGCGCAGGCGTTGAGCACGTCGACGATGCGCTGATGGCGCGCGTCATCGTCGGGGGCAAGGGTTACCATGGCGTCGGTGCGGGCGTTGTCAGCGGCTTGTTTGAATCGTGTCAGGGTGGCGACCAGCTCCGGCAGATCGCGGTCGCCCGGGTCACCGAACTCCATCTCGTTCATCATCACCTGGCCGTCGGCGAGGATGACGATGCGCTGTTCGTCGGGGATGTCCACCGCCTCGGCCTGGGCCACGGCACCGGGCAGGCCCATGACGATGTCGGACTCCTGTTGCACCGGCCGGGCGGTGACCATGAAGAACACCAGCAGCAGGAACACCATGTCGATCATGGGGCCCATCTGCATCTCGACCATCTGGTCCTGGCGTTTGCGGCGGCGCATCATGGCGGGAAAGAGGGCGGGGTCAGCGGTTGTAGCTGCCGAAGATGACGTTGACCGCCCCGGCCTGGGCGGCCATGTCCATCAGTTCCTTGATCTGTCGGCCGGGCGTGTCCTGATCGGCGCGCACGTAGATCTGCAGCGGTGGATTGGCTTCGAGCCGGCGCCGCAGGTAGTCGGCGATCTCCTCGCCGGTCATCACCCGGCCGGAGGCGTGGTAACGGCCGTCGCCGTCGATGTTGATGATGTCGCGGTTGTCGACGTCGTCGGGCGTCACGGCGGCCGAGGCCACCGGCAGGCGGATCTCGAGGTTGATCTGTTCCTTGGACATGCGCTGGGTGACCATGAAAAAGATCAACAGCAGGAACGTCATGTCGATCATCGGCGTGATCTGGAACCCGGGCTCGTCGGAGGTGGCGCGTCGTCGTCGCATGATGGTAACTGGTAACTGGTAACTGGTAACTGGTAACTGGTAACTGGTGGCGGGTGGCGGGTGACCGTTGACTGATGACGCGGTCGCGCCATCACTCCCCTGCCCCGGCGGTGGCGTCGTCGCCTTCGAGATATTCCTGGCTGGCGGGCGAGCCTGAGGCGAGCTTGACCTCGCCGGACAGGATATCGATCAGGAAGGTGGTGTTCTTCTGGATGTCGGCGGTGATCGCCATCAGCCGGTTGCGGAAGAAGAAGTAGAAGAACATGGCGGGGATGCCGACCACCAGTCCGCCGGCGGTGGTGAGCATGGCGGTGCCGATGCCGCCGGCGAGGTCGTTGGGCTCGGCGCGGCCGGCCGCCAGTTGGTCGAACGCGCCGATCATGCCGGTGACGGTGCCAAGCAGGCCAAGCATGGGCGCCAGGGTGGCGAACACGTTGAGGTAGTTGACCCACAGCATCTGCTTGGTCTCCTCCTGGTCGAGGGTCTCGCCGGCGGCCTGCTCCATCGACACCTTGTTGGCCTGATCGCGCTCGAAGTTGATTTTCAACAGGGCGGCGCCGACCACCCGGGTGAACGAGTTCGGGTTGTCGTCGCACAGGTTGTAGGCGTTGGTCACGTCGCGCTCCTGCATCTGCCTGACCAGCGTGTTCATCAGGTTCTTGGGCACCATCTTGCGACCGTTGATGTTGAGGAAGCAATAGGCGGCGGCGGCGATCGTGCCGATCGAGCACAGCAGCAGGAAGTGCATGATCGGCCCGCCGCCGGTGTAGTAGCTGAGGGCCGAACGGCTCTCAACCTCGGGCAGGGTTTCCCCACCGGCCGCGGCGGGCGCGGGTTCGGGCTGGTCCTGGGCCGGCACCGGTGGGACGGCGAGCCAGAGGAAAACGACGGCCATGACCGCGGCCAGCAGCCGGACCGGGCGACGGGCAGAGGTGAAGGTATGCGTGATGGTGGTGCTCATGGTGTAGTCAGGCAAACAGGCGGATGGAGATTGAATCATCGGTTCTGGCGGCGGTCAGAAGTCCTCATCGTCAAACCGGGGCGCGTCGGGCGCGTCCCCCGGCGGTTCGTCATCCGCGGCCGCGTCGTTGTCCAACGGGGTGACGCGCCGGCGCTGCAGCTGGTCCTGCATGCTGCGCATCAGTGGGTCGTCGATGAGACGGTCGGGCTCGGCAGCGGCGGCCGCGTCGGCGGCGGCCTGATCGGCCCCGGCCACCACTTCCTCCGCCGCCTCGTCCCTGGGCTGCGCCGCGATCAGTTCGCGCGCCTCCAACGCCGCTTCGCTGTCGGGATACAGGGCGATGATGTCGGTCGCGCAGGCCAGTGCCAGTGGCAGTTCGCCGGCGTGCTCATACACCCGCGCGGCCCCGAGCAGGCCACGGGCCGCGGCCTCCTCGCGGGTGGGATGGAACAGCGAGGGATACAGGAAGGCGTCGAGCGTGTCGTGGAACAGCTCGTCGCGGCGCGGGCGGATGATGTCGTCTTCGAACCAACGCGGATTGTCCTCGACCAGCCATTGCAGTTCGTCGAACGCGGCATCGGCCAGGATCAGCCTGCCCTTTAGGTGAATCTCCAGACTGCGGGTGGAGTCGACCAACTCCCGCGCCTCGCGGATCACCTCCGCGCGCTGGCCGTCGGCCAGCAGCAGTTGCAGCCGCACCAGCCGGGCCTGCGACCGGCGCGCGTCGTCCCAGTCATCCTGTTCCACCTCCTGACAAAATCTCAAGGCGCGCTGGAACACCACCAGCGACGGCCGGCCGCCGGCCTCGGCGGCGTCAGATCCGTCGTCCTCCTGGTCCTCCTCCGGGTGCTCGCGCATCCGCTCCAGCACCAGCCGCGCGTAGGCAAGGCCAACTTCGCCGGCGTTGCTGCGGGGGAAGCCGAGGAAGCGCGACTTGCGGGCATACAACGCCACCAGCTCGTCCGCGTCGCGGTCGTAGTCCGGCGCGGCCAGCAGTTGCTCCTCGACCGGTTCCGGATGGAACAGGATGTAATCGATCTCATCGTAGGGGATGGTGCGGTCGGCACTGCCGACGCCGATCACCACCCGCATGCGCAGTTGGTTGGTGGTCAAGCTGATCAGCTCGCCCTCGAGCGGTTCGCCCTCCTTCAGGTGGGCAACGATGGCCGGTTCGTCGGCCGGGCGCGGCGGTTGGGCGGGCGCGGGATCGGCGGCCTGCGCCCCGGCCGTGACTGGCGTGCCGAGGCAACCGATCGCCGCCGCCACTGCCATCAGGGCCAGGGCCGACCGCCAAAAGCCGGCCGGTCGCCGGGTGGCGGCGGCGCGGGTCGCTGGCGGCTGGATGTCGGTGTTCACAAAAGCTGCTTTGTCAGGATTCCTGGCCGGCGCGGGTCATGTCCCGGCAGTCGTGTCGGCGGCCGGTTCGTCGGCGGGTTGCGGCCGGGTGCGCCAACCGGGCGCGATTTCCTCCAGACGCTCGATCGCCAGACGGCTGGGCGGTTGTCCCGCCAGATCGGCGCGCAGGGCCAGTTCGCGGTAGACCTCGATGGCCTCGTCACGCCGGTCCAGTTGCTCGAGCAGCTGGCCGCGTTTCCAGTAGGCCTCGGCGACGACATCGCGGAAGCGGCCATAGGTGATGTAGACGCGCTCGTAATAGACGATGGCCTGCATCTCCTCGCCGCCGGCCGCCAGCGCGTCGCCCAGCCGCAACAGGGTGCGCGCCCGCAGTTCGGCCGGCGCTTCGCCCATCTCCAGCAGCCGCTCCAGCTCGGCCCGCGCCAGCTCCGCCCGGCCGCTGCGTTCGAGGATGTCGGCCCGCAGCAGCACCATCTCGCCGGACCTCGCCGAGGCCGTGACCTCGGTCTCGAACCGGTCGAGCCACGCCAGCGCCTGATCGTATTCCTGCCGGCGCACGGCAATGCCGGCCAGTCCGAGGAAGGCGCGGTCCTTGTGCAGCGAGCGCGGGTGCCAGCGCCGCAGCTCGGTGAACAGTTCCTCGGCGTCGTTGAGCTGGCCGGCCGCCACCATCGACTCGGCGCAATCGATGGTCATCAGCGGGTTGTGGATCTTCGCATCAACCCGCTGGGCGGCCCGCAGGAACGCCGCGTCGCGGCCGAGTTCGGAGTCGGCCGCCAGCACGTGGCCGCGCGCCCACTGACTGCGCACCGCCAGGGTGTCGCGGCCGTCCTCGATGGCCTGTTCATGGAGTTCGGCAAGCATGGTGGCCAGCCGCCGCCGGCCGTCCTCGCCGGGATACAGGTTGCGCAGCGCCAGCAGGATGTCCTCGACGCCGTGGTTCTCAGGCTGATCGCCGAATTCCTCAATGGTGTCCCAGTAGATGCGCAAGGTCTCTCCGGACTGGTCCTCCGCCTGCCAGCTCCAGCCGATCCAATACACCGCCTCGGCAAGGCGGCGGCTGCGCGGGTAGTCGGCGATGAATTGTTCGAAGTGCGCGCGCATGACCTCAAACCGCTCCAGCAGCTTGAGCGCGTCGCCGGCCTTGAACCAGCCCTCCTCAAAGAACCGGGTGGAGGCGGGATCGATCGAACTCCACACCTCGATCGCCTGGTCGACTTCTCCCATGGCACCGAGCGCGTCGCCTCGCAGCAATCGTGCTTCGTCGGCCAGGGCGCTCATGGGGAACTGCTCGATGAAAGCGCCGAGCTGCCGGTCGGCCAGCGGGTAGTCGGCCAGCGCCTGGGTCGAGTAGGCGATGCGGAAAGTGGCCTCGGCCCGGTATTTCGGGCTCTCGGCATGGCGCTCGAGATAGCGTTCCATGTGCTCGCGCGCGGCCTCGTGCTCGCGC
>SKLO01000031.1 GCA_007123195.1 Verrucomicrobiales bacterium
CGCTGAACGGCAGGGATCCCGTTTCTCCTTGCGCTTCCAAACCGCCCGCGTTTGCCCGCGGAGAGCCAATGCCCCTCGCAAGCCGCGAACCTGCCGTCACCCCCAGCTCCACGCCGGTCCGGCGAACGCGGCTCGCCTGGGACGGCTCGCCCTGCCGTTGCCAACGCATCCCGTTGACCTCGCCAGCGCGAGGCGTCCCGCGACCCCCGCCACGTTTCCCCTGTGTTTGGCGTGGACAAAGCCGGGCCTTCGATCCACCATGGCGCCGAACCGCCTTCGCGGCGCGTCCCGAACCCCGCCACCCCGCGGCACCCGCGCTCTCGTCCACCGGGCCGGAAGTGATCAGCGCTGACGACCTGCGCCCGGCGGCTCGCGATGCCCGCCGCGCGGCCCCGCTCACATCGATCACGCCATGTCCCCCACCACCCTCGCCCTGCTCGCCTTTCTGCCGATCCTGCTCACCGGCGTGTTGTTGATCGGCTTTCGCCTCCCGGCCAAGTGGGCGATGCCCGGGGTGTTCGTGCTGACCGCGGTAGTGGCGCATGTGGCCTGGGAATTCTCCGCGGTGCATATCGGCGCGGCCTCGATTCAAGGGCTGGTCATCACCGCCAACATCCTCTACATCGTGTTCGGCGCGATCCTGCTGCTGAACCTGCTGAAGCATTCCGGAGCCATCCAGGTGATCCGCCGGAGTTTCGTCGACATCAGCCCCGACCGCCGCATCCAGGTGGTCATCATCACCTGGATGTTCGGCTCCTTCATCGAGGGCGCGGCCGGGTTCGGCACGCCCGCGGCGGTGGTGGCGCCGCTGCTGCTGGCGCTCGGGTATCCGGCGCTGGCGGCGGTGATGCTGGGCATGATGGTGCAAAGCACGGCGGTGACCTTTGGCGCCGTCGGCACCCCGATCCTGGTCGGTGTCAGCGGTGGCCTGGAAAGTCCCGAGCTTTCCGCGCGGCTGGCCGGGGCCGATGCCACGTTCCCTGAATACCTGCACCTGGTCGGCTCCCAGGTGGCGGTGTTCCACGCCATCGTCGGCACCCTGATGCCGACCCTGATGGTGGTGATGATGACCCGCTTCTTCGGCCGCAACCGCTCCTGGCGCGAGGGTTTGGCGGCGGTGCCGTTCGCCCTGTTCGGGGGCCTGGCCTTCACCGTGCCCTATCTGCTCACCGGTCTCTTTCTGGGACCCGAGTTTCCCTCGCTGCTGGGCGCTTTGATCGGCATGGCGATCGTCATCTCGGCCGCCCGGCGCGGATTCCTGCAGCCGCGGCAGAGCTGGGACTTCGAGCCGAGGGACCGGTGGCCCGGCCATTGGATGGGCAGCATGGACGCCGACACCGACAACGGCGCCAGCAAGCCCCGCATCACGCTGGCGAGAGCCTGGGCGCCGTATGTGATCCTGGCACTGATACTGGTGTTGAGCCGGCTGGAGCAACTGCCGTTCAAGGAGTGGCTGCTGGGAGTGAAGCTGGCGTGGACCGACATCTTCGGCACCGGCATTTCGGCCGACACCACCCCGCTCTACCTGCCGGGCACCATGCTGCTGCTGGTCGGGCTGCTGGTGGTGGCGCTGCACCGGATGCGCTTGAGCGAGGTGCGGCTGGCATTGTCCGAGAGCGGGACCACGATTCTGCGCGCCGGGTTCGTGCTGGTGTTCACCGTTCCGATGGTGCGGATCTACATCAACTCGGGCATCAACGAGGCCGGCCTGGCGAGCATGCCGATGATCATGGCCGAGTGGGTCGCGGCCCATGTCGGCGCGGTGTATCCGCTGTTCGCCCCCACCATCGGCGCGCTGGGCGCGTTCATCGCCGGCAGCAACACGGTGAGCAACCTGATGTTCAGCCTGTTCCAGTTCGGCACCGCCGAAAGCCTGTCGATGTCCACCAGCATCATGGTGGCGCTGGGCGCGGTCGGCGCCGCCGCCGGCAACATGATCGCGGTGCACAACGTGGTCATGGCCTCGGCCACGGTGGGTTACCTCGGCAAGGAGGGCCACGTGCTGAGGAAAACCATCCTGCCGACGATCTATTATCTGGTCGCAGTGGGCCTCATCGGACTGGTGGCCACCGGGGTCATGAACTACCGGGATCTGCTGATGTGAACCCACAAGGGCGGATCGGTTGTTTGATGATGGCTATCGGGGGTTCACGCTCAGTGCCTGGTCCAATGGCTGGACTCACCCGACCGAAGAGCCGACCTCACTCCTGCCCCGCTCTGCCTCGATCAGATGGGCGCAACCCCCTGTGACTTCGTCTTCATTCTTTGGGTGAACCGAGCAGGGGGAATCGCCTCCCATTGACCGGACTGCGGATCCCGTCCGCCGGGGCTCACGATCGCTGCGGCACCGCGGCCCAGCCGGCCAGCCACGCTTCCAGCTCCGCCCGCAGTGCCTCGTGAACCTCCGGTTCCTCCACCGGGGTGGTCTCGCCGGGATCGTCGTCGAGATGGAACAACCGCCCTTCGGGCCGGTCCACAGCCTCCCGTTCGCCGCCGGGTGGCGGCAGCTCGAACACCAGTTTCCATGGTCCCCGCCGCGCCGCCAGGCCGCGGCCAACCTGCCAGAAAACTGTTCGTTCCTCCAGTTCGCCTTCCCCTTTCAGCACCGGCAGCAGGCTGACGCCGTCGAGGTTGTCGGGAAGCCCGATCCCCGCCGCCTCCAGCATGGTGGGAAACAAATCCATGGTCATGGTGGTGGCCGGGTTGACCGCGCCGGCGGGGATCACCCCGGGCCAGCGCGCGATCATCGGCACGCGGTGCCCGCCCTCCCAGATCCCGCCCTTGTGGCCGCGGAACGGGCCGTTGCTGCCGTGCCGGTTGGCGCCGTTGTCCGAGCAGAAGATGACCAGCGTGTTGTCGGTCAATCCATGCCGCTCCAGCGCGGCCACGATTTCGCCCACCCCCTTGTCCAGCTCGATCATCATCTCGCGGTAGGCGCGGCCGATGTCGATCCCGGGAGCCGCCAGAATCTCCAGCTCATCCTCCGAGCGGATCGGTTCGTCGTTGGGTCCCTGATAGGGATAATGGGGTGACAAATGCGCCAGGTAAAGCATGAACGGCCGGTCCTGGTGCCGTTCGATGAAACGCACGCCGTGTCCGGTGACCAGGTGGGTCACGTAGCCCTCGGCGGGCGCAAGCTCGTCGTTGTGCCACCAGTCGGGCCGGCCCGATTGGTCGATGTGTGAGAAGAAATCGACGTTGCCGCTGACAAACCCGGTGAATTCATCGAAGCCCTGGTGAATCGGATTGAATCCGGGCGCATAACCGAGGTGCCATTTGCCGAAGATGGCGGTGGCGTAGCCGTTGGCCGACAGCACGTCGGCAAAGGTGGTCTCCTCGACCGCCAGCCCGGTGTGGCGGTGGTTGGCGGCCGTGACCACGCCACCGATGCCCGCCCGCTGCTGGTAACGGCCGGTCATCAGCGCCGCCCGCGTCGGCGAGCACACGGCGCCGTTGGAGTGAAAATCCGTGAACCGCATGCCCTGATCCGCCAGCGCGTCGATGTGCGGCGTGGGGATCGATTCGTTGCCGTAACACCCGAGGTCGCCGTAGCCGAGGTCGTCGGCCATGATCAGCACCATGTTCGGCGGCGGCGTCTCCGCAGCCGAAGCGCCGGCCACGGCCAACACTGACGCCACCATAAGCAGCCGGAATGTTTTCACGATTCTGAAGACCGACGGCGGAACCCGGGGCGGATCATGTCAGGATGTCGCGCACGACCCTGGCCGGCTCGACCCCGGTGAGGCGGTAGTCGAGGCCCTGGAACTTGACCGAGAACCGGGAGTGATCGATGCCGAAGCGCTCGAGCAGGGTGGCGTGAAGGTCGCGCACATGGACCTCGTTCTCGACCACGCCGTAGCCGAGTTCATCGGTGGCGCCATACACGGTGCCGGGCTTGATCCCGGCCCCCGCCATCCACAGGCTGAACGCCTTGATGTGGTGGTCGCGGCCGGTGCCCTGGCCCATCGGTGTGCGGCCGAATTCGCCGCCCCAGATGATCAGCGTGTCGTCGAGCAGCCCGCGCTGCTTGAGGTCCTTCACCAGGGCGGCCGAGGCGCGGTCGGACGATTCGGCGGAAACGCCCATGAATTTTTCGATCTCTCCGTGATGATCCCAGCCGCGGTGGTAGAGCTGGACGAAGCGCACGCCGCGCTCAAGCATGCGCCGCGCCATCAGGCAGTTCGACGCAAAGGTGCCGTCGCCCGGATTCTCAACCCCGTAGAGGTCGAGGATGTGCTGCGGCTCGTCGCTCATGTCGGTCAACTCGGGCACCGAGGTCTGCATGCGGAAGGCCATTTCATACTGCGCAATGCGGGTGTCGATCTCGGGATCATGATACTGCCGCCCGAGCCTTGCATTGAGCCGCTGGACCTCGTCGATCACCTGGCGCTGGGTCGACTGGCAGACGCCTTCAGGGCTGCCGACGTAGTGCACGGCGTCACCCTGCGACTGGAACTGGACCCCCTGGAATTTTGACGGCAGGAAACCGGACGACCACTGCCGGGCGGAGATCGGCTGCGGGCTGCGTCCCGCCTGCGAGATCATGACCACGTAGCCCGGCAGGTTCTCGCTCTCGGCGCCAAGGCCGTAGAGCAGCCACGAACCCATGCTTGGGCGGCCCTTGAGGATCGAGCCGCTGTTCATGAACGCGTGCGCCGGGTCGTGGTTGATCTGCTCGGTGACCATCGACCGGACCACGCAGATGTCGTCGGCGATCGACGCGATGTGGGGGAAGATGTCGGAGATCTCAATCCCGGCCTGGCCGTGCTTCTTGAACCCGGTGAATGACCCGCGCGCCTTCAATTCGGCACCCTGGAGCTGGGCCAGCTGCTGGCCGGCGGTGAAGGATTCGGGGAACGGCTGGCCGTCGATCCGGTCCAGCTCGGCCTTGGGATCGAACGACTCCAGATGGGACGGTCCGCCGGCCATGCACAGGTGAACCACACGCTTGGCCCTGGCCGGGAAGTGCAGGCCGCCACGCTGGTAGAGCCACGGCACGTCGCGCGCCAGCGCCGGACCGCCGGCGACCTGCGCCAGCGCAAGGCCGCCCAGCCCGGCGAAGGTGTGCTTCAGGAAACTGCGGCGGTTGAGTTCGGTCCGCCATTCGGGATCAATCATCGGCTGCTGGATCATGGCTTTTTACAGGTCGGTGTGAATTTTCTAATTTTCGGGTTAGTAGCGGGTGATCGACTCGTGCAGGTTTAGCAACACGCGCGCCAGCTGGCGCCAGGCCTCGCCGTCCGCGTCCGGGCCGTGCAGCGCGCGCTGGGATTCAAGAAATTCAAGCATCGACTCCAGCTCGCCGGCGTCCGGCTCGCGTCCCAGCACCCGCAGGAAGGCCGCGGCGATCCGCTGCTCGTCGGTGCCCTCCGGCAGGGCCTCGTCAAGCGTGGCCACGAGCGCCCCGGCCGCCTCGACGAAGCTCGGATCATTGAGCAGGGTCAGCGCCTGCTGGGGTGAGTTGGACAGCATGCGGTCGGCGGCGCATTCGTCCCGCGACGGGGCGTCAAACCCCACCAGCATCGGATGCAGGAAGGTGCGCTGCCAGTGGGTGTAAACCCCGCGCCGGTGGCGGTCGAAGTCGGTCGACGCCTGATACTCGCGGGTCGGGAAGTTGAGGTTGGCGTAGTAGCCGGCCGGCTGCCACGGCTTGACCGAAGGGCCGCCGATCAGGTCGGTGCGCAGCAGGCCCGCGGCCGCCAGCGCGTTGTCGCGGATGAACTCGGCATCGAGCCGGCGCGGCGACTGGGCCGCCAGCAGCCGGTTGTCGGGATCGACCCGCGCGATCGAGTCGTCGCCGGCCACCGCCTGCCGGTAGGTGTGGGAGTTGACCATCAGCCGGACCATGTGCTTGACGTCCCAGCCGGAGGACTGGAACTCGGCCGCGAGCCAGTCGAGCAGCTCGGGATGCGACGGCCATTCGCCCTGGTTGCCGAGGTCATCGAGCACGTTGGACAGGCCG
>SKLO01000294.1 GCA_007123195.1 Verrucomicrobiales bacterium
ATGTCAGCGCGGTGATCGACCCCTTGGGCCACCAGACCGACTACGCCTACGACGATCGCAACCGGCAGATTGAGGAGCAGCAGCCGCCAGTGCCCGACGGCGAACAGACCGGCGCCCCGCTCGTGCGGCCGGTGATCCAGACCGCCTACGACGCGGTCGGCAACGTGGTGGCCGTGACCGATGCTCGCGGTAACACCACCCAGACCGAGTTCGACGCCGCCAACCGGCCGGTGCGGGTCATCGCCCCGCCGGTGCCAGTGTATGGCCAGAGCCAGCCGGTGAGTCCCGAGACCGAAACCGTCTACGACGGCAACGGCAACATCCTCAGCGTGATTGACGCCGAAGGCAACCAGACCGACAACACCTGGGACGCACGCGACCAGATGACCAGCACCACCACCTGGCCGGTGCCCGGCTCAGGGGCGCACGCCATCACCACCTCCTACGAGTATGACAGCGTCGGCAACCGCACCGCGCAGATCGACGGCCGCAGCTGCCGCGTCGAGTTCGCCTACGACGGCATGGCGCGACTGACCGCCACCGTGCACGACGCCGGCACCGCGCGCCAGGGCACCGTCAGCGAGGAGTATGACGCGCTCAACAAAACCGCCACCATCGACGCCACCGGCCGCCGCACCGAGTATCACTACGACAGCCGCAACCGCATCATTGAAACCCGCCGCATCGGCCGGCCGGTTGACAACACCGACCACACCTGGGACGCCGTTGGCAACCTGCTCTCCGTGGTTCACCCCAACGCGGCGGATACCGTGCGCGACGTCGCCCACAGCTACGACGCACTCAACCGCAAGATCACCGACACCAGCGCCGATGAAACCCACCACTACGGCTACGACAAGAACGGCAACCGCACCAGCGTGGCGTATGGCGGCACCGGGCGCACGCTGGCCAACAGCTACGACGCGCTCAACCGGTTGGAACAGATCGACGAGCAACCCGGAGGCGGCGGCACCACCCGGACCACCACCTACCTGCGCGACCTCAGCGGCAACCTGGTGCGCAAGGAACTGCCCAACGCCACCGCCGAAGAGCGCAGCCACGACGCGCTCAACCGCGTCCACACCATCGACACCATCCTGCCCGGCAGCCCGCCGAGCACGCTGTTAAGCGTTGAACAGCAATACGACCGCGTCGGCAACGTCATCCAAATCGACGAAACCTACCCTGGCGGCAGCCTGCCCGACCGCACCGTGCTCAACGGCTACGACGGCACCTACCGCCTCATCGAGGAAGCCATCACCACCGCAGGCAGCGGCACCGTCACCACCGCCTACGGCTACGACAAAGCCAACAACCGGGTCAGCAAAACCGTCACCGGCGGACCCGCCCCCGGCACCACCACCACCGTCATTGGCGACGGCACCAACGGCGCCGGTGCCAACCAGGTCCTCACCGTCACTCCTCCCAGCGGCCCCGCCACCACGTTCAGCCACGACCTCAACGGCAACCGGACCGGCACCACCGACGGCACCAACACCGAGGCCTTCAGCTACGACTACCAGAACCGATTGATCGAACTCGTGCGCAGCGGCGGCACCGGTGCCGGCACCTACCACTACAGCTACGACCACCGCACCCGCCGGGTGGTGCGCGATGAAAGCGGTGCCGGCGGCGTCGACACCCGGGTGGTGTTCAGCGAAGGCACCTCGGTCGAGGAATGGGATGAAACCACCTCCACGCCCAGCCTTGAGGTCGACTACGTGCGCGGCCACGACTGGGGTGGTGGAGTCGGCGGCATCCTCTACAGCATGCGCGGCGGCAGCCCGCTCTACAGCCACGCCAACGCTCGTGGCGACATCATTGCCCGCAGCGACACCAACGGAGCACTCACCTGGCAGGCCGCCTACCTGGCCTTCGGCAGCCACCCGGCGGAAAGCGGCACCAACCCCGACCGCCAGCGCGCCAACTCCAAAGACGAAGACCCCACCGGACTGCTCAACGAGGGGTTCAGATACCGCGACCTCCATACCGGCACCTTCCTCACTCGCGACCCCATCGGGTTCAATGGCGGGCCGAACCTTTACACCTACGTCCATCAGAACCCGTGGAGCGCCTACGACAGCGAAGGGCTGTTCCTGCGATGGGTGGCCAATATCGTGGTCGACACCGCGCTGGACTACGCCATTGCGAAGGTCACCGGCAGTGAGTTCAGCCTTGGCGAATCACTGGCGACCAATGCCGTGGCCAACGTCATTCCTGGCGTGGCAGAGGCCCGCACGGCGGCCAAGGTCGGCAGGCTGGGTGCCGCCGCCGGCAAGGCCTCCAGAGCCAGGGCGGCCGCCCCCGGAGCGGGAGCAGGATCAGGGGCGAGGGCAGGAGCCTCGCCCAGCGCCGCCGAGGCCGGCGCCTCCACCGCCAGGCAGGGCGGCAAGGTCACTGAAACCGCCAACTCCTCCGCCGTCAACACAACCAGGCAGGCCAGGGACGGCGTGCCCAACACGCCCCCTGCCAACCCCAGACGAGCCGACGAGGCCACCGGCGCCTATCCCGACACCGGCACCCGCAACCGGGGCGGCGGTGGAGGTGGAGGTGCAGGTGGCGACAACAGCGCGCGCCGTATTAGTGAGAAGGGGCAGCCGGAAGCCGCAAGGACGGCAGAGCAGCGTGCAGCGGAGATTCATGGCACACTCAAACCCGGAACCCAATCACGGACTACGACGGCGGTCACTGAAACTGCGGAGGGGACAAGGGTGGTCAGCTCAAGTGAGCGCCGGTTGCGGCCAGCCCAGCGCAAAGCGCTCCAGCGGGGCGAGGTGGAAGGCGTTGGACCGGGGCATGCCGAAGTGACAGGAGTAAACGCCGCACAGGGTATGGGGCTGACGCCCACAGGCACGGCGGCGAGTCGTCCAATTTGCCCCAGTTGCGCCGATACCTTGCAACAGCGCGGTGTTCAGCCCCTCAGCCCACTGAAGAAGCGTAAATAGCCATGCCTGATTCATTCGACGAAGACGATTTATGGGAACGCCTTTCTGGTTGCGACCAAAAGGGTTTGGTTACTTTCGCCCTGTCCTGTGCTGAACGACTGTTGCCCAACTATCGCAGATTCTCGCAAGAACATGGCTGGGGTAATGTTCAGTCGCTACGCGAAGCCTTGGATCTTGCGTGGGCGTGGCTCGACAACGGGAGTATCGATGCCGCAGTAGCGGCAGAACTCCGCGATGCCTGCGAAGAACAGGCTCCAAATACTGAGGACTTTGATTCGCTCTACGTTTCGCCTGCACTTGATGCTGCAAACGCTGCGGTGGCCGTGGCGAGGTTGCTTGTTGAGCCTGAAGTCGAAACGGCTGTGGAGGTAGCCACCTTTGCTCGGGACACTGTGGACATGTATGTGCAGGAGATAGAGGGAATGCCATCCAACAGTTCCGACTTGGAAGAACGTATCCGAATCCATCCCATGATGCAGCGCGAGTTATCAGACCAGCGTGAAGCACTGGAAGCAGTCATATCAGGCATAACTGTGCAGCAAGCCGCTGCTCGGTGGCGATCACCCGCCCAGAGTAACATCGACTTGAGCTAGTAGCATTCTCATTCTCCACACCGCCACCCATCCCGCCAAGTTGCGCTGAAATCGCGTCTCCGCGCTTCCATCTTCTGCTTTTAGCTGCTAAATTAGCCGCCAAGTGGAACTTGCTGCTAAAAGAAAAGGCATCTTCGCGTGGTTGCTCGCGCTCCTGATCGTATCGGGAGTCTTCGGCGAAAACCGCGCCTGGGGTTTTTTTGCCCAGCCCCAACCCGCGCCCGGCCAAATCGCCACCGCAAGTCCCACAGCCATCGGGGAAAACTACGATGCTTCCCGGTATGACGCGCCAGACTACGCTGTTGCCGCAGGGACGGGAGGGAAACCCGATTTTATCGTAACGGAAAAAGGGACAGTTGTTCCGACCAACCAAGCTCAAATGAGACAGGGCTTCGACGACGCAGGATTTTCTTCAAAGCCGACCCAGTCACCGGGGATCGAACGTACGTTGCCAGATGGCAGCAAGGTCAGAACAATGGAGCCATCTGGACCCGCGCCTCGGAGAGCCTCATTTGAGAATGCGAACGGGCAACCTGTTACCCCAGATGGAACGGTTCCTCAGCCATCTCACGGTATGACAAAGGCAGAGAGGAAGCAGTTTGTCCGAGACCGAACCCATGTAGAACAGCAATGATCGACGACTTAATCAAATCAGTTGCGAGGTACCTTCCCCTTAGGATCGAGCGATCCGAATGGAGAGACCCAGTCTTGAGCATAGGCGGAGCTAATTGGAGTTTTAATACAACTTCGAGCTGGCGCGTCGTGAATGACTTACACTTGATCGTGGGATCTGAGGACGATTTGGTAAGTGAAGTAATTACATCTTTGATTGGGGCCGACATCGAGTCTTGTGAGCCAATGTCAAAGAACCCAGATCTAGATCCCCGTTTCATTCTATCGAATGGAACTAAGTTGGAGATTTTTTCCGCATCGGGATTTGAGCCGTGGGTTTTGAGGCTTCCCGGAGACGAACCCACCATTGTTGCAACGCCAAGTGAATAGAATGACCAAATCTGCGTTACAATCCCTGATCGCCCTATTTGCGATTTTATGTTGCACTACGATTGCCGGTGCGCCTTTGCAGGAATCGCATCCGGGAGCCATTGGTGATAAGGAATGCATTCATGAAGGAGATATACGCTTTCTGCCCGATTTTAATGCCCCAAAAACGGGGGGGCTACTATCGTGGCGGAAAGCCGGGCGAGGCTCCAGACTTCACGCCCCCCTGAAGGTTGATACAGCCCCGTAAATATAGAGACGTGGAAGGAGACCTGGTAACAGTGAAGGGAACCGAGCGGAGCGAGATAGCCAGCCCGGAGGGCTGCCCCGAAGGGGTGAGCGCCGTGCGGGCGCGAAGCAATCCAGCATTCCGACGGCCGCCAAGGCGAGGCCGGCGGAGTTCCACCGGGGTCGACCCTAGACCGTGGCACGCAGACAAAGAAGCGAACAGATGACCGCCCTGAGGAGGGTGGCACCTTGAACTCGGGAGGCCCGGTCTCCGCCCCGCAGGAGGCGATTTGGCTCCTGCGGGCCGGCGATTTCCAACGAAACGAAGGAATCGTCGGGCGAGGCCGGGAGTCAGACCCGCCCATGGTAGTCAGAGACGGTAACACCGGTCACATGGCGAAGGGGCGGGCGGAAGGACAACGCGGACAAAGCACCCACGCGCGGGAAAGGAATACTCCCGGTTCAAGCGTGTCACGCTCCCTGTCCGCACTGAGTGAGAAGGCGCGCAAAGACCCGAAGCATCGCTTTCGGGCGCTCTCGCGTCTGTTGGACCGCGGGATGCTGCGGGAATCCTTTTATGCGCTCAAACGCAAGGCCGCGCCGGGAATCAACGGCGTGACCCATGCGGCGTATGCGGAGGATCTCGAGGACAATCTCGCGGCGTTGGAGAAGCGCTTGAAGGAAGGGCGTTACCGCGCCTTGCCGGTCAAGCGGCGGTGGATACCGAAAAGCGGAGGGAAACTCCGTCCGCTGGGCATCCCCGTGTTGGAGGACAAGATCGTGCAGCACGCCGTGAGACGGATACTGGAGGCGATCTGGGAGGAAGACTTCCACGACGAAAGCATCGGCTACCGTCCCGGCAAGGGAGCGCGGCAAGGCTCGTATGAGCTGCGCGAGGCCCTTCAGGGCGGCGGCTACCGCTGGGTTGTGGAGGCGGACATCCGGAGCTTCTTCGACCACGTCGACCACGGCCGGCTGGTGAAGATGCTCGAGGAGCGCATCGCGGACCGACCGCTGATCCGCCTGATCGTGAAATGGCTCAAGGCCGGTGTGATGGATGAAGGACGCGTGGCGCACCCGGCGACGGGCACGCCGCAGGGCGGAGTCATATCTCCGATCCTCGCCAACATCTACCTGCACTTCGTCTTGGACCAATGGATCAAGAAGGTGGTGGCAAGGCATTGCAAGGGGCGCG
>SKLO01000121.1 GCA_007123195.1 Verrucomicrobiales bacterium
CCAACCCCAACCGCGAACCCGACCCGCTTTTGGACCACCTGGCGGGTCGTGGGTCTGGTGCTGCTGCTGGCCGCGATCGCCGCCAGCTGGGCCCACCATGTCGGCGGCCGGCTGCCCTCGCTGAGCTACATCTATCGCGTGGGGGAACTGTTCGCCAAAGACGGGGACGACAACGTGCAGAGGGCCCGCTTGGTCTATGGCTCGCTGCTGTGCCTGGTGTTCGGCGTCCTCGGTCTCGTCCTCCTCGTTCGCGGCGGCTCGCCGCAGTGGACCCCGCAGACCCTCGACCGCGCGCGCCGCTTCCGCTCGCTGCGCCGCGGTTGGTGGTCGCTGCTCATCCTGTTGTTGCTGGTGCTGCTGGCGCTGCTGGACTTCACCATCGTGGGCAAACGCGCGCTGGCCGTGCGCCACGACGGCCAATGGTTCTTTCCGGCGTTCCGCGAGGCCATCCACCCCGGCACCACCTTCGGCCAGCAAGCCGAGGCCGAGGCCGACTACCGGCGGCTTCAACAGGACGCCCGGCGCACCGACAACGGCAATCTCGTCATCATGCCGCTGGTGCCCTGGGACCCGGTGCTCGACACCGACTCCTCACAAACCGCCCCGCTGGAGCAGCGCGACGACGGCTTGTGGTATCGTGAGGGCAGGGCGCGGGCCCACTCGGGCCTGGCCCAGGGATTCCACGACCAGGAACAAACCGTCCAACGGGTGGAATACCGCCTCCGCCGCGGTCTGCCGGACGGCTTTGCCACCGGGTTCAACGAACAGGGCGAACCGTTGTTCGAGGCCACCTTCCGCCGCGGCGAGAGGGTCGACCTGCGGTGGAGCGGCGACGCCGAACCCGACCCCGGCCTGGCCGACGAAATCCTCGCCGGACCTTTGGTGGTCACCCTCTACGCGCCGCTGCCGCCGTTGCTTGAGTCGCGCCATTTCCTCGGCACCGACAGCCGCGGCTGGGATCTGCTGGCCCAGATCTACGGCGGCTGGCAGGTCAATCTCCAGGCCGCCGTGCTGTTCCTCATCGTCACCTACGGAGTCGGCGTCATGGTCGGCTGCCTGATGGGCTACTTCGGCGGCCTGTTCGACCTCTCCGTGCAGCGCGTCATTGAGGTGCTCGGCAACATCCCCTTCCTCTACGTCGTCATCATCATCACCGCCGTCATCGGCCGCGAGAACATGGACCTCATGCGGCTGGTCGGCGTCATCTGCATCTTCTCCTGGCTGGGCCTCACCTACTACATGCGCACCGCCACCTACCGCGAAAAGGCCCGGCTCTACATCGACTCCGCCCGCGTCGCCGGCGCCTCCACCCCGCGCATCATCGGCCGCCACATCCTGCCCAACGTGCTGGCCATCATCGTCACCTTCGTGCCCTTCAGCGTCGCCAGCATCATCAACAGCCTCACCGCGCTGTCGTTCATCGGCTTCGGCCTGCCCGACCGCTACCCCGCCTGGGGCACGGTCATCAGCGACGGCATCGATCACCTGTCCAGTCCGTGGATCGTGTCCTCGGTGTTCGTCAGCATGGTCGTCATCCTGCTGCTGATCACCTTCGTCGGCGAGGCCGTGCGCGAGGCGTTCGATCCCAAGCGCTTCTCCACCTACCGCTGACCCGATTCCATGCCCACCCCACCACCGAACCATTGCGCCCCGGCGCCCGGCGCCGCGTCCATGCCGATGCCGGCCCGCGACCGCCGGCCGCGTCCGCTGCGCCCCGCCGTCACCCTGCTGCTGCTCGCCACGCTGGTGCTGGCCGCCGGCTGCGAGCGCGCCCTGGTGCTGGAGCCCTACGACAGCACCGAGGAAGTCGCCGCGTTCTTCCCCCGCTTCAACCGCGACACGGAACAGCGGCTGCAGCGCCAGCTGGAACAGCTTGAGGACGAGATGGAATCCTGGAGCCGCGGCGAGGACCCTGACAATGGCATGACCGAGGAAGGCACCGAGGCAGCGCTCGAGCTGGCGCGCGAGCGGGTGCGCCAGCCGGAGTTCTTCACCTTCGCCACCCTCGACGACCTGCCCGCCGACCTGCAGTGGGAGAACGGCATGGACGAGCCCGAGATCGGCGACCCCAACGCCATCAAGGGCGGTGCGTTCACCGACTGGATCCCCTCGTTCCCTCCGACCATCCGCACCCTGGGCTCCAACAGCAACAACTTCTTCCGCAGCTCCCACTACGACTACGTCGAGATGAGCCTGATCTCGGTGCACCCGGACACCGGCAACATCATTCCCGCCATCGCCCGCGAGTGGGCCGTCAGCGACGACCGGCGCACGGTCTACTTCCGCATCGATCCCGAGGCCACCTACTCAGACGGCGTGCCGGTCACGGCCGACGACTTCTTCATGATGTTCTACATGCAGTTGTCCGAATACCCGTCCAATCCCTTCGGCAACGAGTATTACGCCAACCAGTTCAGCAACATCACCCGCTACGACGAGCGCACCCTGTCGATCAGCCTGCCGGAGGCCAAGCCGTTGACGCCCTACTTCGCCAGTGTCGTGCCGGCGCCGCGGCACTTCTACCGCGAATTCGGCCCTGACTTCGAGGACCGCTACCAATGGCGCCCCCGGCCCACCACCGGCGCCTATGAAGTCCGCGAGGAAGGCCTGCGCATGGGCCGCAGCATCGCGCTCCACCGGGTCACCGACTGGTGGGCGCGCGACCGCAAGTTCTACCGCCACCGCTACAACGCCGACGTCATCGAATACCGCGTCATCCGCAGCCCCGAAAAGGCCTTCGAACTGTTCCGGCTCGGCACCATCGACTGGATGATCCTCAATCTGCCGGAGTTCTGGTATGAGCGCTCCGAGATCGACCCGGTCCACAACGGTTACATCGAGCGCGTGACCTTCTACAACGTCCACCCGCGGGTCAACCGCGGCTTCTACGTCAACGCCATCGGCCCCCTGCTGGGCAACCGCGACATCCGCGAGGGCATCGCCTACGCCTCCAACTTCGAGGCCGTGATCGAGTTCGAACTGCGCAACGACTACACCCGCCTGCGCACCTTTGCCGATGGCTATGGCGAGCTGAGCCACCCGACCCTGACAGCACGTCCGTTCAACGAGCGGCTGGCGCGCGAGGCGTTCGCCCGCGCCGGCTTCACCAGCCAGGGACCGGACGGCGTGCTGCGCAATGCCGCCGGCGAACGCCTCAGCGTGAGCGTCACGTATTCGAAATCGCCCCCGGTCGACCGCATCATCCAGCGCCTGCGCCAGGAAGCCCTGCGCAGCGGGCTCGATCTGGTGCCCGACGACCTCGACGGCGCCACCGCCTTCACCAAGGCCAGCCGCAAGGAGCACCAGCTCGGCTACTTCGGCTTCGGCCTGTCGCCGCCGTTCATGGATTACCACCAGTTTTTCCATTCCAGCAACGCCTTTGAAGCCGACGGCACCACGCCGCGACCGAACAACAACAACCTGTTCTCGTTCGCCGACCCCGAAATGGACCGGCTGCTCGACGCCCATCGCTCCGCCACCACCATGGAGGCGATGGCCGAACTCGGTCACCGGATCGAGGAGATCATCCACGAGCAGGCGATTTTTGTTCCCGCCGCCACCCAGGATTACTACCGCCTGGGTCACTGGCGCTGGCTGCGTTTTCCCGAGGAAAGTTTCAATGTCAGGGTGTCCTACGGTCCCATCGAGTCCTACGTCTGGTGGATCGACGAGGACCTGAAGGCCGAGACCCTCGCCGCCCGCCGCTCCGGCGAAACCTTCCCCGAAGTCAACGCCGTCTTCGACCAGTTCCGCGAGAGCCGCTGAGCCCGGACGCAGCGCCATCGCCCGCGCGTCCGCAACGCGACGCGGGCTACGGGCCAGAGGCTCCGCCCATGCACGGCGTCAGACAACAACGCCGCCACCTCCCCGACACCCCGCCTCACCAAGGCCTCGCGGACGCTACGACCGTAGGTTGAATTGCAGCAATTCGACCGGGAGGCGCGTCGCTCGTCCCCTGCACCCCCTTCCTTCACGCCTGCTCTCACCCCCTGCGAATGAAACCGCCCCGTGGTCCCGGCGCCAGCCCTTGCGCACCACCCACAGCAGGTCGAATTGCGCCAATTCAACCTACGGGCTGCCGCCAAACGCCGCGCATCGTCAAGCCACTGACCACCAGCCACTCCACCACTCCACCTCCCCGACACCCCGCCTCACCAAGGCCTCGCGAGCGCAACGACCGTAGGTTGAATTGCAGCAATTCGACCGGGGAGCGCGTCGCTCGTCCCCTGCGCCCCCTTCTTTCACCCCTGCTCTCACCCCCTGCGAATGAACCCGCCCCGTGGTCCCGGCCTCAACCCTTGCGCATCACCCACAGCAGGTCGACAACCTACGGGGCTGCCGCCTCGCGACGCCTGCTCGCACGAGCCGCGCGTGATCTGATCCAAGAAGTCAGCATTCCGAATCAGTCAGCCCCGGCCTCCCCTGCGACGATCCTCCCTTTCCGATGCCCGCGGGCACAACACGCGCGGACTCAGATCAGCTCACGTGCCGCGGTTCCTCAGGCACCGCGGACCACGCGACCGGCCAACTCGGGAAAGGCTTCGCTCTTGAGCGCCTCCTGCTGCCAGGTGGTGCGGGAACGGCGCCGCACCGACCCGGCCACGCTCTGGTTGCCGAACGGTTCGCCGTTGACCATCGACCAGTTGCCGCTGGCGGTTTCGATCACCGCCGCCCGCAACCGGATCCGGCTCTGGTGGCGCTCGTCAGGGATCCATTCCCCAACGATCGGCGTCCACGACACCACCTTGGTCGGCAAGGCCTCGGTGTTGGTGTCGATCAGCCCCCAGACGCAGACGATGTGCCGGCAGCCCGCCTGGGCCGCCGCCAGCCTCATCTTGCGCGCGTAGTCGGCATCGCCCTCCGGTTCGTCCTGCTGGCGGCGGTTGCTCTGGGGCGCGACCCCGCTGAACGGCACCACATCGTAGTGCGCGCGCATGGCCGACACCAGCGCCGGGTCGGGGGTCGAGGCCCCGGATTGGATCAGCAGGATGCGGCTGCCGGCCGGCGCGCGCACCGCGCCCTCGCGACCGGCGCGCAGCGCGCGCTGGATGTCGGCCTCGCTGACCCGGCCACCGACGGTGGAGTTGACGACCTGATATTCGGTCAGGTCACCGCGGTAGCCAGGGTCGCCCCGGCTGATCGAGTGGGTGTAGCAGGAGGACAGTGCGAGGCCGGCGGCCATCGCCAGGCCGGCGATGGCACACGACGCCCGATTGAAGCGGCGGCGCCGGGGTCGACAAGGCGACGGGCTGACATTGGCATGGGGGCGGGAAGGAATGGATGCAGGGGTGTTCATGATGGGTTCAATGGATTTGGGTTGAGTCGGTTGAGTCGGATCGGTTTGCTGGCGGTCGCTCGGTTGGCGGAGCAAGCAGCCGACAGCCCATGATGGCGGAAGGGTGGGCAATTATGAAATTGATAGTTTTGCCACGATCATTGATGATCTCAATGTCTTGTGGCAGCGCCGATGGCATCCCTCCAGGATGCATTCTGTTGGGGGAACCTCACCGGTGGTGTCGCCCGCGGTGCGGGCTCAACCACCGGCTACCGTCTGGGATCCCTCCGGGATCGGGCTGCGCTCGATTCGGTTCCATCCTGTCGACGCCTCCATGCCCGGAGGCTCTGAGGGCAGTTCCAGATGGGGCCGACGAGGCCGACGGGGCGGATGGGGCCGACGGGGCCGACGGGGCGGATGGGGCGGATGGGGCGATGGATGCCGGAGGCATCACAGCCGGTAGCCGGTGGTTGAGCGAAGCGACACCACCGGGGTTCCCCCGCCCTCATGATCGCACCCTGAAGGGGTGCCAGCGCGGCGGTAACGTTCGGTGGCGGTGGACCTTGTCGCCTGAGCCGCCATGGGCTGGTGGTCCCCGCCGATGGCATCCCTCCAGGATGCATTCTGTTGGGGGAACCTCACCGGTGGTGTCGCCCGCGGTGCGGGCTCAACCACCG
>SKLO01000607.1 GCA_007123195.1 Verrucomicrobiales bacterium
AGGTTCCATTCGCAGCAGGCAAATGAGGCCG
This sequence comes from Verrucomicrobiales bacterium, assembly GCA_007123195.1. GTDB lineage: Bacteria > Verrucomicrobiota > Verrucomicrobiia > Verrucomicrobiales > SKLO01 > SKLO01. The sequence continues at coordinate 32 of SKLO01000607.1, forward strand.
CAAAGAAGTCGACGCTGGGAACGAGCGACCCGCACCCCGGTCGAATTGATGCAATTCAACCTACCGTCGCTGCGCCCGCGAGGCCTTGGTCAGGCGAGGTGCTGTGATGCTGAGTCGCTGCTGGTCAGCAGCTTGAGCACGCGCAGCGACTGGCGGCAGCCCGGCAGGTTGAATTGGCGCAATTCGACCCCCTGTGCGCCGGGCTCAAGCACTGGCCCCGCACCCACGGCGAGGTTCCATTCGCAGCAGGCAAATGAGGCCGCAAAGAAGTCGACGCTGGGAACGAGCGACCCGCACCCCGGTCGAATTGATGCAATTCAACCTACGGTCGCTGCGCCCGCGAGGCCTTGGTCGGGCGAGGTGCTGTGATGCTGAGTCGCTGCTGGTCAGCAGCTTGAGCACGCGCAGCGACTAGCGGCAGCCCCGCAGGTTGAATTGGCGCAATTCGACCTCCTGTGCGCCGGGCGCATAGGTTCCAGTTGAACCCGGCCCGTGCCTGCCGCAATGGGTGCCTTCGCTTCGTAATGCTCAGGCGATCCATCGCCATCACACCCAGCACCGCCGCTCCATGCCTACCGACGAACCCATCCGCCAGGCCCTCAGCACCGTGAAATACCCGGGCTTTTCCCGCGACATCATGTCGTTCGGCCTGGTCAAAGCCATCGACATCGACGGCCGCAACGCAGTGGTCCGCATCTCACTGGCCACCCGCGACCCCAAGGTGCCGGAACAAATCCAGCGCGAGGCCACCGCCGCCCTCGCCCGGGTGGAGGAATTCGACCGCATCGAGCTGGATTTCGACCTCAAGGAACCCCAGGCCGCCGGTCCCGGACCCGGGGCCACCATGGATGGCGTCGGCAAGGCCTCCATCCCCGGGGTCAAGCGCGTCATCGCCATCGCCAGTGGCAAGGGCGGCGTCGGCAAGTCCACCGTGGCCGCCAATCTCGCCGTCGCTCTTGCCCGCCACGGCCTGAAGACCGGCCTCTGTGACTGCGACCTCTACGGCCCCAGCATGGGCCTCATGTTCGGCACCGGCGACGAGCGCCCGCTGGCCAACGACCAGGAACAAATCCTGCCGCTCCGGCGCCACGGCGTGAAGCTCATCTCCATGGGTTTCCTGCTTGAAGACAGCTCGCCGGTCATCGTGCGCGGCCCCATTGCCACCCGTTACACCCAGCAGTTCCTCCGCCAGGTCGCCTGGGACGATCTCGACGTGCTGGTACTCGACCTGCCGCCCGGCACCGGCGACATCCAGCTGACCATCGTCCAGACCGTGTCGCTCGACGGCGCCATCATCGTCACCACACCCCAGGAAGTCGCCCTCATCGATGCCCGCAAGGCCTCCTCCATGTTCAACAAGGTCAACGTCCCCGTGCTCGGCCTGATCGAGAACATGAGCTGGTTCGATTGTCCCAGCGACGGCACCCGCTACCACCTGTTCGGTGAAGGCGGCGGCGCCCGCGAGGCCGCCCGGCTGGGCGTGCCGCTGCTGGCCCAGGTGCCGATCGAAATGCCCATCCGCGAAGCCGGCGACGCCGGTCACCCGGTGGCCCTGCTGCCCCCCGATGAAAGCGGTGTCTCGGCCGCCTTCCACGACGCCGCCCGCAGCCTCGCCGTGGCCGTGGGCCTCGACTGATTGACCCGTCCCCGGGCTGGACAAGCAGCCCCGCCACCGCCACCATGGCCGGTCCGCATGTCCGATCCATCCCCTTCCAAGCCGTCGCGCCTCACCCGCGAGATCGAACCCCTGCCAGCCGGGCGCAACCTGCCGCGCTCCGGCTGCTACGTGTTCATCGCCCTTGGCGTCGTGCTGCTCGGCCTGACCTCCTGGGGCGTGTTCACCATGATCCGTCAGGACCAGGCCATCGGCAGGTTCACCACCGATCACCCCGCCCAGGTGGCCGTCGCCGCGGTGCCGCCGCAGGCCGTCGCCGACGATTTGGTCGAACGCTTCCGCGCTTTCGCCGACGGCGACCGGGACCAGTTTGAAGTCACCCTTGAGGAACTCAACCAGGCCATCGCCACCTTTGCCGAGTTGGAGGACTACCGCGGCGTCATTGAGTTCACTGAACTGCAGCCCGACGCCGGCACCGTTGCCGCCCGCGTCTCCCTGACCCTCAACCAGGCCCGCTTCTGGCTCGGCCACCGCTACCTCAACGGCCGCATCGACTTCCGCCCGCTGGCCACCGACAGCGGCCTGCAATTGGTTGCCGCCGACCTCAGCGTGCCCAACCGCGAGGTCGATCCCGGCTTCATCGGCAGCTTCGGCACCCTCGACTGGCTCGGAGGGTTCCGCGACGACGATCAGCCGCTGGCCAAACGCTTCATCACCCGTGCCCACGGCGTCGAGATCACCGCCACCCACGTCCGCATCCTCGCCGGCGCCGACAGCGCCAACTGACCTCCTCTTTCCGCCGCGCCATAGGCGTCATAAACAATGCCAGGCACCTTATCCTGCGCTATCATGTCGACCATGAACCGCCCGATGCCCCGCCCGCCACGCCCCTCCACAATGTCCATCCGCCGGTTCATGCCGGTGGCCTGCGCCGCCCTGCTGCTCCTGCTTCCGGCAGCCGCCCCGTCCGGATCATTGCCCATCGCCAGCGCCGCCGCCGCAGAAGCCGCCGATCCGGCCGATCCCGTCCGCCTGGCCGACATCGTCGGCACCGAATGGAAACTGGTCTCGCTCACCATCGGGGACGAGGTTCAAGAAACCGGAGACGCCGTTTCCATCACCCTCACGGTCGATGAGAACGGAAGGGTCAGTGGTCGGTCGGCGGTGAACCGGTATTTCAGCACTCTCACCCTCGGGGAGGACGGCGCGATCGAGTGGCCCGGACCGCTCGGTCTCACCCGCATGGCGGGACCTCCACACCTGATGCAATGGGAAGCGCGTTATACCGGCGCTCTGGTCAAGACCACACGAATGACGAAATCCGAAGGCACTCTGGTGCTGGCGGATGAAGACGACGGGGTGGTGCTGAGGTTCACCGCGGCGGCGGACAAGGCCGAGTAAAGAACGATGCCCGCAATGCCGGCCAAGCCTGCGGCAGCTCCATGGTTGAGGCGCCCGGTTTTGGGAAAAACCAACCCCGCACCGTCCCCATGGCCCACTCAACCACCTCCGAACCCGCGGTTGCTTTCGATCACATCCGCAAGCAGTTCTCCCGCCGTCATCCCCCGGCCCTGCAGGACCTCTGCTTCGAGGTCCGTCCCCGCGAAATCTTCGGCCTGCTCGGTCACAACGGCGCCGGCAAGTCGACCGCGCTCGGCATCCTGCTCGGCCTGGTCGCCGCCGACGCCGGCGAGGTCAGGATCGACGGCATCCCGGTCCACAGCCGGCGCGCCGAGGCGTTGCAGGGCGTCGGCGCCATCTTCGAGTCGCCCGCCTTCTACGACTACCTCAGCGGCTGGGAAAACCTGCGCCTGCTGACCGCCTTGTCAGGGCTCACATCCACCGACGGCTTTGCCGAGGTGGTGTCGCTGGTGCGGCTGGACCACGCCATCCACCAGCGCGTGCGCACCTACAGCCACGGCATGCGCCAGCGGCTGGCCCTGGCCCAGGCCCTGCTGCCGGCTCCGCGGTTGCTGCTGCTCGACGAACCCACCGACGGCCTCGATCCCGAGGGCATCCACGAGTTCCGCCAGTTGATCCTGCGCCTGCGCGACGAGCGCGGCCTGACCATCCTGCTCAACTCCCACCTGCTGGCCGAGATCGAGCAGATGAGCGACCGCTTTGCGATCCTCAAACAGGGCCGCCTGATCCACCAGGGCAGCACCGCCGACCTGGCGCCCGACCACACCCGCTACCAGATTGAAACCGAGGCCGCCGCCGAGTCCCTCGCCGCCGCGGTGGTCGGGCTCGGCGGCCGCATGATCGATCCCGCCCTGGCCGAGTTTCCCGCCTCGATGGACCCTGCCGACATCCTCGCCGCCCTCATGAACCAGGGCCTCCGCCTCCGCGCCTTCGCCGCCCGCCGCCGCACCCTCGAGGACTTCTACCTCGAAATCACCCGCAACGCCTGACCCCCGCCACCGGCGGCCCCGTCAACGAAGGACAACCATAACCCCATTAACCATTAACCCATGCCCCTGTTCCTCCATCAACTGCGCGGCGAGCTGCGAAAGCTGTTCGCCCGACGCCGCACCTGGATCGGCTTCGGTGCTTTCGTGGCGTTGCAGATCGTGCTGTTGGTGATCATCCAGACCACCGGGTTCGAGCGTCTCTACCGGCGGCTGATTGAGAACCAGGGCGAGGTGTTCGACTATTACTTCTCCGGACTGACGCTCGGCTTCATCATCGTCCGGTTGTCGGTCTTCCTGCTGGGCGGCCTCTACCTGGCGCTGGTCGGCGGCGACATCGTGTCCAAGGAGGCCGAGGACGGCGTGCTGCGCATGGCGCTGGTGCGGCCGGTGTCGCGATTCCGCGTGCTGCTGCTGAAGTATGCCACCTGCTTCCTCTACACCGTGGCATTGGTGTGGTTCCTCGGCATCGCCTCGTGGATGCTCGGCATCGCCACCCGCGGCTGGGGCGGGGGGTTCTTCGCCTTCGCCCCCGAGCGCGGTCTGCTGGCGTTCTTCGATTACGGTCAGGGCATCGCCCGCTACACCGGCGCGCTGACCCTGCTCGGGTTCAACCTGTTCACCGTCACGTCGCTGGCCTTTTTCCTTTCCTGCCTGCGCATCAAGCCGGCCGCCGCCACCATCGTCACCTTGTCCTACCTGTTTGTCGACCTGATCCTGCAGCAGGCCGGCTTCATGGAGGACCACGAGCACCTGCTGCTGGTGCATCACATGGGGTCCTGGGTGTATCTGTGTCAGGACATCATCCCCTGGGCCGACATCATCCGCCACACCGCCGTGCTCACAGGGATCAACCTGACCCTGTTCACCGCCGGATGGGTGGTGTTCCAAAGCCGCGATTTCAAGTCGTAGGCCGGCCCGCCCTGTCACCCGCTTGCGTGCGGTAGAAGCGGCGTCTCGCCGCTTGGTGAATGGTCAGTGAATGGAAAACCCATGAGGGAGCGCAAGCGTGCCCGAGTGCGAAGCTCCCCACCATGGTCAACACATCCTCCTGGCGAGCCGCGTCCGCCGGACCGGCGTGGAGACCGGGGCAACGGTGGTCCAGAGTGCAGGCAGACATTCCTGTCTGCCGTTGCCAATGACTGGACAATGGCCAAGCCTCATCAGCCCGAGCGCGGGGGAAGCCGCCCGATCTTCCAAGGGGCCACGACGTGGGCACGCCGTCGGGGGGGGCGCGAGCAGGCAAGAATGTCTACTCCACACTGACCGCGCCTGCCCGCCGTCGCACCGCTTTCCCGTGTGCGCAAAGGTGGCGCCTGCGGGGGGCTTTGGCTTTTCGCGGTCAATGCGCGGGCGGTTTGGTGTGCGGGGCTGGGGGGGGCGAAAGGAGGTCGTTTGGCCTGCGCGGCTCGGCAGGGACGCCTCGCCCTACCCCGCGGGGTGGCAATCCCGCGGGGTGCTTCGCGCCGGCAAGGCCAATGGGATGCGCTGGCAACGGTAGGGCGAGCCGTCCCCGGCGAGCCGCGTCCGCCGGACCGGCGTGGAGTCTGGGGCAACGGTGGTCCAGAGTGCAGGCAGACATTCCTGTCTGCCGTTGCCCATGACTGGACAATGGCCAAGCCTCATCAGCCCGAGCGCGGGGGAAGCCGCCCGCTCCCCCAAAGGGCCAGGCCGTGGGCACGCCGTCGGGGGGTGTCGCGAGCAGACAGGAATGTCTACTCCACACTGACCGCGCCTGCCCGCCGTCGCACCGCTTTCCCGCGTGCGCAAAGGTGGCGGGTTGCGGGGGGCTTTGGCTTTTCGCGGTCAATGCGCGGGCGGTTTGGTGTGCGGGGCTGGGGGGGGCGAAAGGAGGTCGTTTGGCCTGCGCGGCTCGGCAGGGACGCCTCGCCC
>SKLO01000375.1 GCA_007123195.1 Verrucomicrobiales bacterium
CGCTCGAGGGCGTCGGTTTGGTGGTGTTGTCAGGCGGATTCAGCTACGGCGACTACATCATGGCCGGCCGGCTGGCGCGCATCGAGATGCAGCTGCGGCTCGGCGACCGCCTGCGCGCGTTTGTCGACGACGGCGGTCATGTGCTCGGCATCTGCAACGGCTTCCAGATTCTCAGCCAGCTCGGACTGCTGCCGCGCGGCAGCCTGGTCGACAACACCAGCGGGCGCTTCATCTGCCGCTGGGTGCGGCTCCGGCGCGCCGCCGACAGTCCCTACCTGCGGGGGTTGCCGGACCGGTTCGAGCTGCCGGTGGCCCACGCCGAGGGCCGTTTCGTGGCTCCCGGCGACGACGCCGCCCGCTATCTGGACGAGGGGTTGGTGCCGCTGGTCTACGAGGACGACGTCAACGGCTCGATGGCCGGCATCGCCGGGCTGCAGGACCAGACCGGCCGGGTGTTCGGTCTGATGCCACATCCCGAACGCTTTCTCTACCGCCGGCACCACTACGATCCCGACTGGCATCCCGGCACGGCCGATGACGCCATCGCCGCCGACGGCGAGAGCCGGCCCGGCGACAGCAACGGCTGGGGCTGGGGCCACCACGTGTTCTCCGCTGCCCGCGCCGCGGTGCAGGCGGGCGGTTGATCCTAAAACAGAAATCAAACCACCGCCGTCTCACGCGGCCCTTTACACTGACATGTCAGCAAGCGATCCCACGAACCCCGGCGGCGGCCCGGGCTACACCTACCGCGACGCCGGGGTGGACATCGACGAGGGCAACGCCCTGGTGAAGGAAATCGGCCGGCTGCGGGCGCGCACCGAACACCGCCACCAGCTGTACCAGGCGTTCGGCCTGTTCGCCGCCAGCTTCGACCTCAGCGCGTGGAACGAGCCGGTCATCGTCACCGGCTGCGACGGGGTCGGCACCAAGCTGGAGCTGCTGCTCGAGCACGACCTGCTGGAGACCGCCGGCAAGGACCTGGTGGCGATGAACGTCAATGACATCCTCACCACCGGCGGCGACCCGGTGATGTTCCTCGACTACCTCGGCGTGCCGAAGATCGACCGCCGCCAGCTGGTGCGGCTGGTGGCCGGCATGGTCGAGCACCTGGAGGCGTGCGGTTGCGTGCTGGCCGGCGGAGAGACCGCCGAGATGCCCGGCATGGTCGCCGACGGCATGGTGGAGTTGTCAGGGTTCGCGATCGGTGTGGCCGAGAAATCCCAGCTGCTCAACCCGTCGACCATCGTGCCCGGCGACGCCGTGGTGGGATATGCCAGCGACGGCTTCCACGCCAACGGCTGGAGCCTGGTGCGGCGCATCCTGGCCGACCGTGCCGATGAATTCAGCCGCGACGAGGTGCGCGGGCTGCTGGCGCCCACCCGGCTCTATCACGACGTGGTCAACGACCTGCGCGGGGCCGCGGTGCCGGTGCGCGCCCACGCCCACATCACCGGAGGCGGCCTGCCGGAGAACGTGCAGCGGCTGCTCGAGCACGACCGGCTCGGCGCCGACCTGGAGGTGCCGCCGTGGCCGGACAAGGTGGCGCGCCGGGTGGCGTCCCACGTCGCCGAGCCGGAGGCGTTCCGCACCTTCAACATGGGCATCGGCTGGGTGACCGTGGTGCCGCCCGAGGCGCTCGCACCCGCGCTGGCCGCCGGTCCGGGAGGCGTGCTGCTGGGCGAAATCAACCGACAACCCGGCGTGCGCTGCCGGGTCAACGCCTGAACCTGCCTGACACAGCGCCGGCCCACCGCCCGTGCGGAGGCCGGCAACCGATTCGATGAGCGACCCCATCCAACACGAGTGCGGCATCGCGATGGTGCGGCTGAAGCGGCCCCTGAGCTGGTATGTCGAGCGCCGCGGCAGCGCCCTGTGGGGCTTCCAGAAGCTGTTCCTGCTGATGGAAAAACAGCACAACCGCGGCCAGGACGGCGTCGGGCTCGGCTGCTGCAAGCTCGACATGCCGCTCGGCAAGCCCTACGTGTTCCGCGTCCGCTCGGCCAAGAACGACTCCCTCGCCGCGGTGTTCCGCAGCCAGCAGAAGGATTTCGACAAGATGGTGCGCCGCGGCCGGATCAATCCCAAGGACCCCGATCAGGTGAAGGAAAAGTTCGATTTCGCCGGCGAGCTGCTGCTCGGCCACCTGCGCTACGGCACCTCGGGCGACTTCGGCACCGGCGCCTGCCATCCCTACCTGCGCCGCAGCAACTGGCCGACCAAGACGCTGATGGTGGCCGGCAACTTCAACATGACCAACACCGCCGAGCTGAACCGCCACCTGATCGAGCGCGGCCAGCATCCGGTGTTCGAGACCGACACCCAGACCGTGCTGGAGGAGATCGGCTTCCATCTCGACCAGGCCCACGACTTCCTCTATCACGAGACCCGCGAGGAGGGTTTCGAGGGCCAGGAAATCCCGGCCGAGATCGGCCGGCGCATGGACATCGCCCGCGTGATCCGCAAGGCGTCGTCGGTGTGGGACGGGGGCTTCACCATCGGCGGCATCATCGGCAGCGGCGATGCCTTCGTGCTGCGCGACCCGATGGGCATCCGGCCGGCCTACTATTTCGAGGACGACGAGGTGGTGGCGGTGGCGTCCGAGCGGGTGCCGCTGATGACGGTGTTCGACCTCGAGCGCGACCAGGTCAACGAACTGCCGGCCGGCCACGTGCTGGTGATCAAGCGCGACACCGAGGTCGTGCTGCAGCGCTACAGCGAGCCGGCGGTGGAACCAAGGCCGTGCTCGTTTGAAAAAATCTATTTTTCCCGCGGCAACGACCCCGAGATCTACCAGCAGCGCAAGGCGTTGGGCGCCGGGCTGGCGGGGCAGATCCTGGAGGCGATCGACGACGACGTCGAGCACACCGTGTTCAGCTTCGTCCCCAACACCGCCGAGATCGCCTACCATGGGGTCATGGACGCGCTGCGGCTGCACCGCCGCCGGCAGGTGCGCGACCGCATCCGCCAGGCCATGACCGACGGCGAGCTGAACGAGGAGCTGATCGACGACCTGATCATGCGCAACTGGCCGCGAGGCGAGAAGATCGCCCACAAGGACATCAAGCTGCGCACCTTCATCAGCCAGGAGGAGGGGCGCGACCAGCTGGTGTCCCACGTCTACGACATCACCTATGATGTGGTCAAGCCCGGCGACGCGCTGGTGGTGATCGACGACTCGATCGTGCGCGGCACCACCCTGAGGAAGTCGATCCTCAAGATCCTCACCCGCACCAACCCGCGCGAGATCATCTTCGCCTCGACCGCGCCGCAGATCCGCTACCCCGACTGCTACGGCATTGACATGTCGCAACTGAACCGCTTCATCGCGTTCCAGGCCGCGGTCGATCTGCTCAAGGTGCGCGGACTTGGCGCGCTTCTGCGCGACGTGCACCAGCGCTGCCTTGAGGAGCTGAAGAAGCCGCGCGCGGAGATGGTCAATTGCGTCAAGGCCATCTACGAACCCTTCACCCCCGAGGAGATCTCGGAGCGCATCGCCGAACTGGTGCGCCCGGCCGACGTGCAGTGGAAAGGCCGCGTCCGGGTGCTCTATCAAACCGTGGACAACCTTCACCAGGCGCTGGGCGGCCATCACGGCGACTGGTATTTCAGTGGCGACTACCCGACGCCCGGCGGCTACGAGGTGGTCAACCGGGCCTTCGTCAACTACTTCGAACAACGCGAGGGCCGCCCCTACGACACCCTGTTCTGATCCGCCCCGCCCAGGCTGCGGGATCACCAGGGCGGCGGCCAGCCTTCGCGGTAGGCCGCGGCGGGCGCGATTGTGCCGTCGGCGGAACTGCGGACGCGGCCGTCGGCGGGACGGTAGTGCAGGATGGCGTCCGGGTTGAGGGTGGCAAGATTGCCGAGCATCAGCAGCTCGCTCAGGCGGCCCGCCAGCTGGAAATCGGCCAGCCCGGCAGAGTCCTCCCCGCGGCAGGCGTCGAGCCAGTCGACATACAACCCGCGCGAGCGCGGCAGGTCGGTGGGTTGGTCAGGCTGGCGGTGTGCGAACCGTTCGGCGGGAAGGGTGGTGACATTCGCGCTGTGGTCGTCGGCCAGCATGACGCCCTCGCTGCCGATCAACATGGATCCCGCCATGCGCAGAAGGCCGTCGGCCTGGTCGGGATTGCCAATGCCGGCGCGGGCCAACCGGTCGTGGAGCAGGTCGCGGCTGCCGGGCGGCAGTCCGGGGCCGTGATGCCAGTGGATGTTCAAGGCCGGCAGATCCGGCCCGCGGGCCGGGAGCTGCCAGCGCACGCGCTCCCAGCGCGGGAACGAGACCTGGTTGAGGCGCGACACCTCGGCCGTGACCTCGATCTCGGGAAGCTCGGCGTCCGCGTCGGCGGGATCGGCGGTGCCTTGCTGCCAGAGTCCGGCCAGCCGGAGGGCGACGAACGGAAACACCATGGTGTGCGGCCCGAACACTCCCAGGCCGCCGGAGGAGGTTTCGCGCCAGTGGGGATACGACCGCCACTCGCGGTGATATTCACGCCAGGGCAGGGGGCCTAACCAGGCGTTCCAGTTGAAAAATTGCGGCACCGGCTCGGCACCGTCGGGCACGGCGTCGCGGTCGGGAGCGGCGCGATCGAACCAGACATGGACCTCGCGCACCTCGCCGATGTCGCCGGCGGCGACCATCTCCACGGCGTGGCGGAAGGCGCCGGAGGCGGTGCCGGGACTGCGGTAGGAGGTGGGCAGCCCGGTGGTGGCGGCCAGGGCGCGCAGGGCGCGGGCGTCGGCCAGGTGCAGCCCCAGCGGACGCTCGTTGAACACCGGGATGCCGGCCCGCAGAGCCAGTCCGCAGGCGACCCCGTGCAAGTGATCCTGCTCCGACACCACCAGCGCGTCGAAGTCCAGTGAATCGCGCTCGGCAAACAGCTCGCGGATGTCCGTCACCAGGCTCAACCCCTGACGGTCGGCCAGCCGCTGGTAGCGGGGTTCCTCGGCCGCCTGCTCCTGCCAGCGCCCGAACACCGGTTCCAACTTGAGGATGTCGGCGTCCGCCAGGGCGACGATCTCGGTGTCATGCACGTGCATCGAGTGCAGGAAATGCGGCGCGTTGTAAAAGTGGCCGAACACCGCCAGCCTCAGGCGCCCGTTGGCCGGGTAACCGACCGCATGGGCGCGGGAGGGTAGGATGGTCCATCCCAATCCGGCGCCGGCGGCCGCGGCGGTGGAGCACTGAAGAAAGCGGCGTCGTTTCATTCCAAGAGGACGTCGGCCGGCTGGTCAACCTTGCGCGTTCCCTGCGCCTTGTTCCTTGGCGGCCTCGTTGGCCCGCTGCGAATGACACCCCGCCAGTGAGGTCGCAGCCTGCGCGTTCGCGCGGCGCACAGGAGGTCGAATTGCGCCAATTCAACCTACAGGGCTGCCGCCGATGAAGAGCTTCGACGAACCGCCGCGTTGCCCCCCACGCATCGCCTCAGCCCGGCCTCGCGGGCGCGACGACCGTAGGTTGAATTGTCTGCAATTCGACCGGGGTGCGGGTCGCTCGTTCCCTGCGCCTTGTTCCTTGGCGGTCTCGCTGGCCCGCTGCGAATGGAACCCTGCTGGTGAGGTGCAGCCCGCGCGTCCGCACGGCGCACAGGAGGTCGAATTGCTCCAATTGAATTGCTCCAATTCAACCTTCGGGGTTGCCGCCTTGCGCTATGGTGCGCCGATGCCCCAGCCACCCGGCGCCGAACAATGGGCCCATGCAAGCTGCGGACCACCTCCAGGCACCCGCGCCTGGTCCCGGTTGGCAGGTTCACCGGTCCGGCGTAGGTTGTCCTTGGTCGCGCCGGCCGTCGCCGCGCGGCTGACAGTCGTTGTCAACTATTGTGGAATTCCGCGACAAACCAGACCTGCAGGCCAAGCTGCGCGAGGCACCCCACCTGCCGGGGGTGTATCTCATGCGCGACCGGTTTGGCAAGGTCATCTATGTCGGCAAAGCCCGCGA
>SKLO01000145.1 GCA_007123195.1 Verrucomicrobiales bacterium
CCCCCCGAAGATGACAGCAGACTCCCGTTTGAATCGATTGAATGTCAGCCCCCGCCTCGCGGACGGGCCCGAACCTGTGGATGGCGGATCGGCCGCGGTCAGGGCCGGTCGCGAGGACGCCGGCACAGCGACCAACCGCCGCCGTCTGCTCGGCGCGCCGCTGGCGGCCCTGGCCGCGGTCGGGGCCTTGTTCCTGAGCGGTTGCGCCACCCGTCCGGCGAGGCGGGTGCAAAGCGGTGCCCGACGGACGCGCAACCGGGTGCATTGGCGTGCCAATCAGGCGCGTCGCCGGATCCGGCGACGGTTCCGCTGAGCGGGCGCACTCCGCAATCCCCACCCTGGACGATCTGCACTACGGCGCGAAATTCTGCGCGAACGGTGGCGGGCCGGACGGTATGTCCATCACCAGAAAGCCGTGTTCGGTGGCCACGTGGCAGGCATTGCACTGCACGACCATGGCCTGGTAATGCCGGCGGAACAGGTCGGGACTGGCCTCGTCGACTGCTGATTCCAGCGCCTCGATCTGGGGTATCAGCATGCCCTGGATCAGGGCGCTGATGTCGTGGCCGTCCTCGACGACCCCGGCGGCGATCATGTCCTCGAGGGTCTCCTCGGTTTCATGCAGGTAGAAATCGGCCAGCTCCCAATGGCCGGCGTCGCCGGCATACCAGAGCTTGGTCACCCAGCGCTGCAGCCACGCCATACCGATGCCCAGTTCGTAGTCGTCGTGCACGGCTTGGCGGGAGTCGGAAACTACCTCAACGCCGGAATCGGGGTCGCGCTCGAACACGCCCAGCAGGTAGAGCACGGCGACCACGAGGGCGAGCAGGGCGACGATGCCCACCAGCGGGGCGGCGGCGGTGGGCCGGATTTTGGGAACGGTGGTTGCGATCATGTTCAACAGCAATGGGTGGCGGGAACCAGGCCGTGCAGGGCCGGGAACCGCATCACCATGGCACAAACACGGCGGTTTGCACCGGCGCGGTTGACCGGGGACCGGCGCTCGCGCTGGTCGCGGCCGCGCGGCTCGACCCGGATCACCTGAACAAAAAGGGGACAAAACCACCCACAGACGGACGACCACCAATCCGGTATACGCATTGAGGCTCAATGCTCGCCGGCCATTTCGTGCAGCCAATCGCGGCGCTGGTCTGGGGTCAGCGGCTTGAGTTGCTCCGCCGCCCGGTAGAAGGCCTTGAGGTCGCCGTCATGGTGGCGCAGCAGGGCGTCAAATCCGGGCACCAGCTCGTGGTAGGTGGCCGAGGCGATCAGGTGGGCGTTGTTCAACTCGCCGGCGGGAAGCCGTCCGGCGGCCGAACGCAGCCCGTTGCCACCGGACAGGCGGCGGCGCTGGTCGGCGAGCGCGTCGAGCTGCTCGCGCTTGGCTTTGCGCACCGACTCTCGCCGCTCGTCGCTCCAGGTCTCGGGCGGGCCCCCGTCGCGTCTGGCGTCGGCATACAGGCGGGTCAATTGGGCCCTGGTCGCGGCCGCCGCGCGCTGGAGCTGCCGGGCGCGGTCCAGCCGGCGTTCGTAGTCGAGCTGGTCCGCGGCCGGGCGATGGGCCCGCAGCCAGCGCCGGGTGCCCTCGCGTTCGACCGTCACCGCAAACGCCTCGCTGGCCGCGGCGTCGCCGCGGTAGAACACCCGTCGGTGGGCCAGTTCGTGGAACAGCAGCGCCGCAAAGCCGGCTTCGGGGCGCTGGATGAAGGTGTTGAGCAGCGGGTCATCGAACACGCCGAGGGTGGAGTAGGCCGGCACCCCGCCGACCAGCACATCGAAGCCCCCGGCCTCCAATTGCGCGGCCAGGTCGCGGGCGCGTTGTTCGTTGAAGTAGCCGCGGTAGGCGAGGCGGCCGACCAGCGGGTAGCGCCAGCGTTTGGGTTGCAAGGAGAATTCCGGCGCGGCGAAGACGTTCCAGACCACGAACGGCCGGCCGAGATCGGCGTAGCGGCGGTAGGCACCGGCAGCCGGCAGCGCCAGCTCGTGTTCGGCGAACTGCAGCAGTTGCTCGCTCAGTTCGAGCCGCTCGCGCAGGTGGTCTTCAGTGGCCGGGTCGGCCATCACCCGGCTCACCGGGCGCGACTTCAGCTCGATCTCCATGTGTCCGCGCGCGGCTTGTCCGTAATAACATCCCGACCCCGCCAGCAGGCCGGCGACCGCCAGCCACGGGGCCAGCCGGGCGCTGCGCCGCCGCTGCGCCCGTTGTGGTGCCACCCGTGCGGCGCTTGATTCGCTGTTGCTGCCGCCGTGCGTGACCATCGCGGTTACTATCCGCCGGTCCGGGCGACGCACCAAGCGCGAACGCGAGGTTTGTGCGGTGACTCTTGGGAGCAGAGATAGCCGCGGTGAAGCGCTGTGCGGGCAGGCTCGACAGGTCTACAGAATGACAGACAATTTGTCGGAATTTTGCTTGCTGCCGGTCAAGCTGGCGGCGGCGGCGGCCCCGCAGGTTGAGTCGGCGCAACTCGCCCTCCTGTGCGTGGTGCGGGCGGGCTGGTCGCGGGACCACGGACGGCGCCCCATTCGCAGGCAGCGAGCGGAGGGGTGAAGCAAGCGGGCACAAGGAACGAGCGACCCGCACCCCGGTCGAATTGAAGCCAATTCAACCTACGGTCGCTGCGTCCGCGAGACCGGGGTGAGGCAGCGCGGGGCGGTGCGGCTGCACATGGTGTCAAGCGCACGCACATGCTCTGTATCGGGGTAGAACGCCGGGAGAAATCCAGTCAGGGCCGGCGAAAGCTCCGGAGCCCGGATCGCGTTTGGTCCTGGATGTCTTGTGTCCCGCGCCGTCTGTCCATCTTCGTCGTCCTCAGCAGTGTCGGGTGGTTGACCGCAGCCGAGGCGGGCGCGGTGGTGGTCGATGACGGGTTTTTCGAGCGCCGGATCCGACCGGTGCTGGCGGAGCATTGTTACGAGTGTCACAGCGGCGACGCCGAGCGGTTGCGGGCCGGGCTGCGGGTCGATGGCCTGGCCTGGCTGCTGAAGGGCGGGGAGAGCGGGCCGGCGATCGAGCCGGGCGAGGTGACCGGCAGTCTGCTGCTGCAGGCGGTGCGCCAGGACGAGCCGGACCTCGCCATGCCGCCGCGGTCGAGGCTGTCTGACCAGCAAATCCGCGACCTTGAACTCTGGGTGGAGGCCGGTGCCCCTTGGCCGGGTGCCGACGGCACGCCCGCCATCAACGGCGACAGCGTCACGGGCGGCGGTTGGTTCGACAAGCCTGCACGGCTGCGCGAGCACTGGAGCTGGCAGCCGATGCGGGCCCTCGATCCGCCGACGGTCCAGGACCAAGACTGGCCGCACTCGCCGCTGGACCGGTTCATTCTGGCGCAGCTTGAGGCGCACGACCTGAAGCCGGCCACGGACACCGACCGGCGGCGCTGGCTGCGGCGGGTCACGTTTGACCTGACCGGCCTGCCGCCGACGCCCGGGCAACTCGACGAGTTCCTCGCCGACGACAGCGACCAAGCCTACCAACGGGTGGTCGACCGGCTGCTCGACGACCCGGCGTTCGGCGAGCGCTGGGCCCGGCATTGGATGGATCTGGTGCGCTACGCCGAAACCTTTGGCCACGAGTTCGACTACCCGGTGCCCAAGCCCTGGCCCTACCGCGACTATTTGATCCGCGCGTTCAACGACGACCTGCCCTACGACCAATTGCTGGTCGAACACGTCGCCGGCGACCTGCTGGAGGAGCCGCGGCCCCATCCCGACGACGGCACCAGCGAGAGCCTGTTGGCCACCGGCTTCTGGTGGATGCACGAGGCCGTGCACGCCCCCACCGACGTGCGGCTCGACCGCATGGAGCACGTCGACAACCGCATCGACGTGTTCAGCAAGACCTTCCTCGGTCTGACCGTCAGCTGCGCCCGCTGCCATGACCACATGTTCGATGCCATCTCGGCGCGGGATTACTACGCGCTCGCCGGGATGTTGAAGCCAATGCGCCGCCAGTTGGCGTTCACCGACCCCCACGGTCGGCTGGCCGAATGGGGAAACCAAATGGAGCGCGCCCTGACCGCCATGGATCAGCGGGTGGCCGAGGCCGCACCGCCGCCGCTGCCGGAGATGAACCAGGCTTTCCTCAACCGGGTGCAGGCGCGGGCCGAGCAAGCTGCGGCACCGCCCGAGGGCGAGCAAGACCAAAACGATGTGGACCGCCGTTGGCGGGAGGCGGTCGGCATGGGCTGGCGTCATCCACTGGCGCTGCTGTGGCGCCAGCCGGACTCGGGAACCCTGAGCGGCTACGAACGCACCCTGGCCGAGTCCGAGGAACGGTATTCCCTGCTGTTTGACTTCACCGACGGCATCCCGGACGACTGGCAGCGGGAAGGATGGGCCTGGCGCGCGGCCGATCCCGGGGCGGGGCTGGCCGCCAATGACGAGGTCGTCGCCCGGCCGCGCGGCATCATCTCCACCGCCGACCTCGGCGCCAACGCCGCCGGTGCCATCCGCAGCCCCACCTTCAAGCTCGAACACCCGCGGGTGCAGTTGTTGATGCGCGGTCGCGGGGTGCGGGCGCGATTGATCATCGAGGGCTACCAGATGGAGGTCCACAACAGCCTGTTGTTCAACGGCACCCGGATCGACGAGCGAAACGCCGACACCGATGGCCTGTGGCAGTGGCGCGAATTCCACGGGCGCACCGGCCAGTATGTCGGGCTCAATGCCTACATCGAGATCGTCGACGAGGACGACGGATGGTTTGAACTGGCGCAGGTGCGCACCAGCGAGCACGGTCCGCCGCCCCACCAGGCGCACCGCGTGGTGGCGGATATCCTGCGGGACACAGGCCACGACGCCGGCGCCGGGGAATGGCTGGCCCACTACCGGGCGCGGCTGCAGCAGGCCTGGCAGCACCTTGCCAACGGCACCCTCGACCGCGCCGACGCCGATCTGCTGGAAGCCTTGCATCGCCTCGCACTGGCCCCGGAATGGGATGACTGGCTGCAGCAGCAACGGGCCGACGTGCTGGAACTGGCCACCGCCATGCCGTCCCCGGACAGGGTCCTCGCCAGCACCGACGGCAGCCCCGAGGACAATCACCTGCTGATCCGCGGTCAGGTCAACCGCCCCGGCGAACCGGTGCCGCCCGGCCTGCCGGTGGGGCTCTACATGCAGCCCGGACTCAACGGCGGGCCGCTGCCCGAGCCGCCGGTCATGGACCGGCTGGAAATGGCCCGCCATCTGGTCGGCGGCGACAACCCCTTCGTCGCGCGGGTCGCGGTCAACCGCCTGTGGCACCACCTGTTCGGCACCGGCCTGGTCGCCAGCGTCGATGACTTCGGCGTGATGGGCGAAGCGCCGAGCCACCCCGAACTGCTCGACTGGCTGGCGCTGGAGTTCGTCGGCCGTGACTGGTCGGTCAAGGCCATGCTGCGCGAACTGGTGCTCAGCCGCACCTACCGCATGGATTCCAATCCGCATCCACAGGTCGATTCCACCCGCCTGGTGGAGATCGACCCCGACAACCGCCTGCTGGCGCACCACCCCCTGCGCCGGCTGCAGGCCGAAGCCATCCGCGATGCCATGCTGGCGGTGTCAGGCCGGCTCGACGACCGCATCGGCGGTCCCAGCGTGCGCGTCCACATGACCGCGTTCATGGGCGGCCGCGGCCGGCCGGGAGGCGGCAATGGCCCGCTCGACGGTGACGGCCGCCGCAGCCTCTACCTGGAAACCCGGCGCAACTTCCCCGAACCGTTCCTGCAGGTGTTCGACCTGCCAACCCCCTTCAGCACCGTCGGCCGTCGCGCCGAATCCGCCGTGCCCGCCCAGGCGCTGACGCTGATGAACGACCCGTTCGTGCACCAGTTGGCCAGCCATTGGAGCGGCCGCCTGCTCGACCAGACCCGACCCGAATCCAACGGCGATCCCGATCCCGAATCGCTGATACGACAGCTCTATCGCCAGGCCCTGCTGCGCGA
>SKLO01000008.1 GCA_007123195.1 Verrucomicrobiales bacterium
ATCGGGTGAGGTATTTCAGCGATGGAGCGGTGATTGGCAGCCGGGAGTTCGTCAACGAGGCGTTCGCGGCGGCCAGGGAGCGGTTCGGGCCGAAGCGCAAGGACGGGGCGCGGAGGATGCGAGGGGCGGGCGCCCCGGCGGCGGGGCGGTTGTTCAGTGCGCGGGGGTTGCGGGTGGATGTGTGATGCCAGGCAGGGATGGTCGCAGGGTTCGAATCCATTGAGTTGCCGGGGAGAAGCTTCCCCGTTCGGCGGATGATGAAGTGCGGTTGACCGGCCGGTGCGGGGCGGTGACTGCCCTGAGGGGAGGCAGCGGCATCAATGTCGGTGACCGAGTGCTGAGGCCGGTAGCGAAAGCCAGTGGGGTGGAGCGAAGGTTGTTGGTGGTTGGATGCGGCGGCCGGGATCGGAGAAGGCGGGCAGGGTGCAACTGGTTTCGCGCCAGCGGAACGGGCTGTTCTGATACGGAATCAGCCGTGACTACCGGTGGCTTGGCAGCCTTCCGAGGTGGCGGCCATGTGATCTACCGCGTGTCGCGGGAAACCGGGAATGCCTGTCAACAACAAAACAGATAATATGTCTGACCTTTAGTATTATATGTCTGACCTTAAGGATTGTAGACGTGGCGAGACGGGCGATGGCGGCTGCCCAAGCGATACCCCGTGCTGGCGGGGTTCCTGCTGTAGCTGCTGTCGCCGCTCACACCGAACCCGCTCACCCTCACAACCGGCCCGCCATCGGGCGGTTCCATCCAACTGTTGCGGTTGCGTCCGCCCCGCCGACGGCGTTTTGTCACCCACTATCATGCCTGCTGAACCCCAGCCCCACCCCACGCCCGGATCCGGTTCCGTGACGCCCGTGCCGCCCCAAACCAGACTGGCCGTGCCCGGGTCCGGGCCGGGCGCCACGCCTGGCACCGCCGTTTCCGAGCATCAACGGCAGCGCGAACTGGCGCACCGGGTGGGACAATTGCACGGCGACATCCTGCGTGAGGTTGGCAAGGCGGTGATCGGCCAGAAGGAAGTCATCGAACAAATTCTGATCGCCGTGTTCAGTGGCGGCCACTGCCTGCTGACTGGAGCGCCCGGGCTGGCCAAGACCCTGCTGGTGCGAACTCTTGGCGACGTGTTCGGCCTGAGCTTCCATCGCATCCAATTCACGCCCGACCTGATGCCGGCCGACATTTCCGGCGTGGAGATCCTTGAGGAATCGCCCGAGGGCCGCAAGCTGGTGTTCCACAAGGGGCCGATCTTCGCCAACCTGATCCTCGCAGACGAGATCAACCGCACGCCGCCGAAGACCCAGTCGGCGATGCTGGAAGCGATGCAGGAGCGCCAGGTCACTGTGGCCGGCCGCACCATGCCACTGCCGCAGCCATTCTTCGTGCTCGCCACCCAGAATCCGATCGAGATGGAAGGCACTTACCCGCTGCCGGAGGCCCAGCTGGACCGCTTTACTTTCAACGTGTTGATCGACTACCCCGGAGAGGACGACGAGGTGCGGGTGATTCAGCAGACGACCGGCCGCGCAGGGGAACAGGTCGGGGCTTTGCTCAACGACACCGACCTGCTGGCCTGCCAGCAGTTGGTGCGCGAGGTGCCGGTGGCCGAACCGGTGGCGCGTTTCGCCGTGCGCCTCGCCGCCGCCAGTCGGCCGAATCGCCCCGAAAGCTCCGCCTACGTCAATCAATGGGTCGCTTGGGGCGCCGGCGTGCGCGCCGCCCAGTGCCTGATCCTGGCCGGTAAAGCCCGCGCCCTTCTCCACGGCCGGCCATTTGTCAGCGAGGACGATGTGCGGGCGCTCGCGCACCCGGTGCTGCGCCACCGTATCCTCGTCAATTACCGCGCACGCGCCGAGGGCATCGATCCGTCGCGCATCGTGGATCAACTGCTCGACCAAGCCACGCCCGCCGCCGGTTGAGGCACATCACCCCCTCGCATGGACGAGGCCGGCCTGCCCGCCTTGCCGTGACAGCCGCCCCCGGATCGGATCAGGGCTCCCGTCCCGGAGCCAGCCGGGTCACGCCAATCCACCTGTTACTGGAGACCATCCCAACCCCTGATTCCCGACCCACATGCCCGAACCCTCGTCACCCAGCCCCGCCGGAGCCGCCCGATCGCTATGGGATCCAGCCGCGCTGATGCGGATTTCGTCGATGGAACTGCGGGTGAGGGCGTTGATGGACGGCTTCTGGCGCGGCCTGCACCGCAGCGTGCGCCACGGGTTCTCGGTCGAGTTCTCCGAATACCGACCCTATGTGCCCGGCGACGACCCGCGGCACATCGACTGGAAAGCGCTGGCCCGGCGCGACCGGGTGTATTTGAAAAAATACGAGGACGAAACCAACCTGCGCTGCCATCTGATGGTGGACGGCAGCGCCTCGATGCATTTCGCCGCCGCCGACCGCGCGCTGAAATCCGATTACGCCCGGACCCTGGCCGGCACGCTGGCGTTTTTCCTGCTGGGCCAAGGTGACGCGGTCGGCCTGTTTACGTTTGCCGGCGAGGTGGAGTCGATGATCCCGGCGTCGTCACGCCCCGGCCAGGAGCAGGAGTTGTTCCGTGCGCTCGATCTACCCGCAGGTTCGCGCGGCACCGGTCTGGCGCAGCCGCTCAAGACAGCGCTCGACGTGCTGCGCAAGCGCTCCCTCATCGTGCTGGTCAGCGACCTGCTTGACACCGACGACGAGTGGCGCCGCGAGACCGCGCACCTGGTGGCGCACGGTCATCGACTGGCCGTGCTGCGGGTGCTCGACCCCGCCGAGCGCGATCTATCCGACATGGACGGCGCTCAGTGGACCGATCTGGAGACCGGTCGCCGGATGTTCATCGATCCGGAGGTGGCGCGTGCCGGTTACCAGAGCCGGTTCAACGAGCACGAACAGGCTCTGCGCCAGCATTGCGAGGGCCTGGGCATCCAGTGGATGGCCGTGACCACCGACCGACCGATCGAGCTGGTGCTGGAGGATTTCCTGATGTCGGAGCGGTTGTGGTGAGCTGGTATGGTGCCGTTGGGCGACGTGCCCTGCCTCGGCCGCACGCCATCCCGCCACCGCGGCCGGATTTTCGTCGGGAGGAACGATGCCTTGGCCACCGAAGCGCTTGGCGAACGCGGCCATTCAACGCTCGCGTCCCAAGCCGCCAAGCCGGCCGCCCATGCGCAGGATTTCGCCCAGCTCAACCTCATCCTCGGCCTCGGCAATCGCGTCCAGCGTGCCATCCATCGCCGAGATCGCCGTCAACGCGGTCATGCGATAACGGTCGAGATCGATCCGCTCGATCGCCTGCCGGGCCTGGCCGATGCCGCGGTCCCAGTTCTCGACCACCTCCACCGGCATCCATCGATCCTCCACCTTGACCAGTTCCAATTCGCGATCGCGACCACCCGGCGCGCCGCTCACCTGCACCCGGGCGCTGCGGTCGTCGCTCGACAACAACTCAAAGGTGGCGTCCTCAAGCCCGCGCAACGGATTGCGGTCGCGTTGGTTCGGGTTGAGGTCGCGCAACCGCGGGCCGGTTTCACTGAGGAATTTGCCGATGTCCATCTGCCGCAGTGAGTCCAGGCTGCCAACCTCGCTGTCGAGAATGATGTCCATCGCGTCGATCATGCCCTCGATGCCGTCGGCAAATTGGTCGGCATCAGGGATGTTCATGCCCATGGTGAACGTGGGCGAGGTCAGCATTGACCGCTTCTCGCTCAGCACATCCACCGCCTTGGCCATCATGCTGGTCCACTGCTCGTAAACCTCCGGGTCCAGCTTGTCGGCGAACTGGCGCACCAGATCGTTCATTTCGTCACGGTAACTTTGGGGCAGCAGGTCCCACATCTCGTCCATCCGCTGGTTGGCCATGCTGGCCGCCATGGCCTCCAATGCCTCGACGGGGCCAAGCTGGCTCCAGTCGACACCGAAGTCCTCCATGGCCTGAACGACCGTTGCCGTGGATCGCTCGGCGCCACCGGCAGCCGCGGGTTCATCGGTCTTGCCGCAGGCGGCCAGCAGGGAGGCGCCGGTCACCAGCGCGAAAATTTGGAAAGAACGGTTCGATTTCATGGTGGGCATTCGATTTGTTTTACTGGCAACCCGAAGAGCGGACCGGCAGGGACGGTGATTGCCCTTCGGGACACTTTGGGACAACCCAGACCGGCCAGCCGGGCGGCACCCTGCTGTTCAGGTTACGCCGTCGATTCTGATTGGTTTACCCGAAATTGATCCCGGTTGGCAATGAAAATCTGTCGAGGTCGGGCCGGATCAACCCCCGCAAGGGGCCGACCGTGGCTGCGCGGATAGGGTTGGCCAAAATTCCGGCATCACCGGATGCGCGCCGTTCGAACCGGGTTACACTGGGATTCGCGTGGCCCATCATTCCATTTCGCAGGCAATCCACTGGTTCTTTGACTGGTCCGGCACCTTGGCCGACGACCGGGGGCCGGTGATTGCCACCACCAACAAGATCCTTGAGCATCACGGTCTGGCACCGATGACCGACGAGGAGTTTCAGTTGCGGTTCCGCCTGCCTTACGGCGATTTTTATGACGAGGTCCTGCCGGGGCACGACCTGGCAGAGCTGGAGGCCCTGTATCTCCATTATTTCAACCAGCACCGCGACGCCGAAGTGCTTGCCATCCCGGAAGCGGTGGAATTTCTGGCCCGCTGCCGCGCTGCCGGCGCCCGCTTGTATGTGTTCAGCAGCGTGCCGCCGGCGCATTGGCTGGAGCAGGCCCGGGCCATCGGGGTGGATCACCTCTTTGACGACTGCTTCACCGGAGTACGCGACAAGGTCGACCGCCTGCCGCAGGTGGTGCGCGCGATGGGGCTCGACCCGCGCGAGACACTCATGGTGGGGGACATGGTGCACGACATCGCCGCCGGGCGGGCGGCGGGGGTCCGCAGCGCCGGCGTGCTGACCGGCTACGACCCACCCGACCGCCTGGCCCGGGCCGGGGCCGACTGGCTGGTGCCCGACCTTTCGAGACTGGGAATGCTGCTGCCCTCCACATCACCCCCCAGCGCTGTCGAAGCCGGGATCCAGACCGCAGCCAAACCGGTTTCGACGCGGGCTGACAGGCCGGTGTCCACTGTAGGTGCCCTGATCCATGACGGTCGTGGCCGGGTGTTGCTGGTGCGCACCGCCAAGTGGAGCCACAAATGGGGCATTCCCGGGGGCAAAATAGAGCGCGGCGAGACTTCAGACCAGGCGCTGCGGCGCGAAATCCTGGAGGAAACCGGACTGGCGATCGACCAGGTCGAGTTCGTCTGCGTGCAAGACTGCGTGGACCCACCCGAGTTCCACCGGCCGGCCCACTTTCTCTTGCTCAATTACCTGGCGCGCGCACTCACCACCATGGTGGTGCTCAACGACGAAGCACAGGATTGGCGCTGGGTGGCACTCGACGACACCCTCAACATGGACCTCAACGAACCGACCCGGGTGTTGATCGAGGAGGTCCGGCGGCGGCGCCTGCCGGGAACCCGCTGTGCCTGACAGCTGTCACCCACGTCCATGACCAGCGATCGCATCTTTGTTTCCGGACTCGACTTGCCGACCCACATCGGCGTCCCCGAGCGGGAGCGTGCGCTGGCGCAGACGGTCGAAACCGACTTGTGGCTCACGCCGGGCAAGTCGTGGCAGGGAGCGGGTGACTGCCTGGACGTGACGATCGACTATGCCGCAGCAGCGGAACTGGCGCGCGTGGTGGCGGCGGAGCGCCCGCGGCAACTGCTGGAGACCCTGGCCGACGACCTGGCAGCCGCTTTGTTCGTGCGCTTTGATGCGCTGGCGGCGGTGGAGATTGAGTTGCGCAAGCGGGTCCTGCCCGGCACCCGCCATGTCGGTGTGCGCTGTGTGCGGACACGGCCCCCGGCCGTTGGCGCTTGAGGGTTGACCACCAACGACGGTGTCCAAAAA
>SKLO01000409.1 GCA_007123195.1 Verrucomicrobiales bacterium
CGGGTTCAGGCTGCGGCGGCGGCTGCAAACCGGGGTCGCTCTGCAGCGGCGGCGGCGGCGCCGGTGTTGGCATCGGCGCGGGTGGCGGCTGCTGCTGTTCCGGGGCCGGATCGAGCGGTTCGTCGGGGATCATCGAGGGATCGTCCTCGGGCCGGCGCGGGGCCAGCGGCGGGGGTTGCTCCGGCTCCTCCTCGACCACGGGCGCGGCCTCGGGGGCGGCGGGTTGCTCGGCCGGCAGAGCGCGGCGGATCACGACGCGTCCCTCCCAGGTGACGCGCATGACCTCGTTGGTGCGGCGGCCGGGGGCGATTTCACCGCCCGGAATGACCAGGCCGGCGGCGAAATCAATCACCGGGGAGGCCAGCGGCGCGGCGGTCGGGAAGTGACCGGCGACGTCCCAGCGGTCGTCCTTGGCGTGGTAGCGCAGGATCTCGCGCGGGTAGCCCGGGTGATGGTCGAGGATCGCCCGATTGAGGGCGCGCCAGGCCTCGGCGTCGTCCTGACTGGTGATCACGCGCTGGCTGAGCAGGTGGTAAACGTCGGCCATGAGATTGTCGTCGCCGCCGAACACCAGCAGCTCGAATTCGTCGCCCTGGGCGGCGGACGCCGCCATCACGCCGCGGCCGGGCTCGCCGTCAGGGCTGATGTCGGCCACCCGGGTCCAGCTTTCGCCGGCCGGGTTGAACTTGTAGGCGTCGGTCAAGGCGATGGTGCGACCGTGCTCATCGAGGCCGCGCCCGCCGATGACGAACAGGCACTCATGTTCGCCGTCGGAGGTAACGCCGACCGTGGCCAGCGAGCGGGGCGGCCCCTGCCAACGGGGCATTTGGCGCCACTCGGCCGAGTTGGGATCGGCCACCCAGGCACCGAGGTCGAGCGCCAGGAAGTCGCGGGTGGGAGGGCCGGCGGGGGCTTCGCGCTCGCCCCCGACGAGGTAGATGGTGGTGTCCAGCAAGGCTCCGGCGGCACGGGTCAGGCCATGAGGCAGGGGCGGCAACTCGCGAACAATGAGGCGCTCGTCGTTGCCGTCCCAGGTCAGGAGTCGGGCCATGGAACTGCACTCGAACTGGTTGTTGCCGCCGGCCACGACCACGCCCCACGGGGTGCTGATGCTGGTGCCGTGGGCCAGCGGCTGCGGCAAAGGTGGATCGGGCAAGGGACGCCAGTCGAAGTTGCCGCGCAGGTCGGGGAACAGGAACCAGCCCCGCTGCAGGTAGGCCTTGGCGCCGCCCTCCCACGGGGGCGCGTTCGGGTAATGACTGCCACCGATGACCAGCAAAGCGCCGCGATGGGCGCCGGCGAAAGCGCCCGACAGCCCGTCGGTGCCGAGCCCATCGGTGGGCAGGGGAGGCAGGTCGCTGTCCCACAGCAGGGCCCGGAGATCGACCCCCTCGTCCGGCTCTTCCCGGCTGGGCAAACCGGCCTCGGTGATGGCGGCAGGGTCCGCGGTTGGCGCCGGCGCTACCTGGCCTGGCGCGTCGGCGGCCGGTGGTGTTTGGGCGCTCGATGACGCCGGCTGGAGGGCGCTGGCGCCGGCCAGCAGCAGCCACAACAAGATCAGCAAGGCGGCGACGGATCGCCGGGCATGGGAAAGCATGAACATTGGTCTCGGAACGAGTCTGACCGTCGACTCTTTTGCAGGATGCGCAATTTGTAGCCGGGAGAATCATAAATTCATTGCCAACCGGCTTCCGTCCGGCCAGCGTGGCGACCGGTTTGCCTGCCTGTCATGACCCGTTTCCGTCCCTGCATCGATCTTCACCATGGCCGGGTGAAGCAGATCGTCGGCGGCACGTTGAGCGGCGACGAGAGCGGTCTGGTGACCAATTTTGTGTCCGACCGGCCGCCGGCGTGGTTCGCCCGCCGGTTCCGCGACGATGACCTGCGCGGGGGGCACGTGATCCAGCTGGGGCCGGGCAATGAGGCGGCGGCGTGCGAGGCGCTGGCAGCCTGGCCCGGCGGGTTGCAACTGGGTGGCGGCATCGGTCTGGACAACGCCGCCGACTGGATCGGGCGCGGCGCCAGTCACGTCATCGTGACCTCCAGCCTGTTCGATGCCGACGGCAGATTCATGCAGCCCCGGCTGGAGGCCCTGGCGGAGCGCGTGGGGCCGGGGCGCCTGGTGATCGACCTGAGCTGCCGGCGCCGCCCCGAGGGCTGGGTGGTGGCAATGAACCGCTGGCAGACCCTGACCGACCTGCAGGTGACGCCGAAGGTGCTCGACCGGCTGCGGCCGTTCTGCGATGAGTTCCTGGTTCACGCCGCCGACGTCGAGGGTTTGCGGGCGGGCATCGACAAGGACCTGGTGCGCCTGCTCGGGGGCTGGGGCGGCGCGCCGGTGACCTATGCCGGCGGGGCGCGGTGTCTGGAGGAACTCGAACTGGTGGACCTCCTCAGCCGCGGTCGGGTGGACGTCACGGTGGGCAGCGCGCTGGACTTGTTCGGCGGCTGGGGGGTGGATTACGCTGACCTGGTGGCGTTCAACCGGCGGTCGAACGCACTAGCCTGCCGCCAGGCAACACCGCCGGACTCACCCCGACCAAAATGAGCAAGCCGGACCATTTGCCGTCCATCTCCGTGCCCGTGGTGACGTTCAACGAGCAGGCCAACCTGCCGCGTTGCCTGGCCAGCGTGCGCGACTGGGTGGATGAGATCGTGGTGGTCGACTCGGGCTCGACCGATGGCACCCGCGGCATCGCGCGGGATTACGGCGCCCGCCTGGAGCGGCAGGAGTGGTTGGGCTACCGCGACCAGAAGAACGTGGCGCTGGAGCATTGCACCCGGCCGTGGGTGCTGGCGCTGGACGCCGACGAGGAGGTGTCACCCGAGATGCGGGAGTCGATCTTCCGCTTTTTCGACCCGGCCGGGGGGCATGAGCGCGCCGACGGCGCCGTGTTCAACCGGCGCACCTGGTTCATCGACCGCTGGATCCTGCACGGCGACTGGTATCCGGACCGCAAGCTGCGCCTGTTCAGGCGCGAGCGTGCGCGCTGGAGCGGCAGCCCGGAGCACGACTTCATCCAACTCGAGGGGGAGTCGGTGCATTTGGCGGGCGACCTGTTGCACCACTCGTTTCCCGACATGAGCCGGTTCGTGTCCAAGATCAACGGGTTCAGCGATGTCTACCTCCAGCGCATGGTCGAGGACGGCCGCCGCTGGTCGCTGGCGTCCAACCTGTTCCGTCCCTGGTGGCGGTTTTTCCGCGGCTACGTGCTGCGGCGCGGATTTCTCGACGGCTTTCCAGGGTTGTGGATCGCCACCGGGGTGGCGTTCCAGACCTTCGTGCGCCACAGCCGCCTGTATGAACGGGAGCGGGGGACACCGGGCAAGTCAGCAAGCGGCGGACCATCCTGACAATCATCAACAATCGTCCGTCGGTTTATCCATCCCCCTCCCCCTCCGTGTCCCCCCGTCGCGCCTGATCCGCAGTCCGGTCCAACTCACCGCCTCATTTGGGCCGGGCCGCGGCGGCCGAGTTCACGCGCCTCCTCGAAGCTGATGGGATCCTCGTCGGGCACCTGATAGTGTTCGCGCAGGCGTCCCAGTTCGGCCGCCATGACCTCGACCTGGGAGGCGTATTCCGGGTTGTCGTATTGATTGGTGAGTTCCCTGGGATCGTTCTCAAGGTCGTAGAATTCCCATTCGTCGCCCAGTTCGTAGAAGTGGATCAACTTGTAACGACCGTTGGTCACGCCGTAGTGGCGCGGCACGCTGTGCCATGAGTAGAGGCCTTCCATGTAATGGTAGTAGAAGGAGTCGCGCCAGTCGTCCGGGGTTTCGCCGCGCAACAGCGGCACCAGGCTGCGGCCCTGGATGTCCTCGGGGATCTCGACCCCCGCGACCTCAAGGAAGGTGGAGGCGAAGTCGAGGTTGCTCACGATCAACCCGCTCTCGGCGCCGGGCTCGGTCACGCCCGGCCAGCGCACCAGCAGGGGGACTCGCAACGACAACTCATACATCCAGCGTTTGTCATACCATCCGTATTCACCCAGATACCAGCCGTTGTCCGAGGTGTAGACCACGATGGTGTTGTCGGCCAAACCGCTTTCGTCGAGGTAATCCAGCACCCGGCCGAGGTCGTCATCGACCGCCTTGACGCACCGCAGGTAGTCCTTGGCGTAGCGCTGGTATTTCCAACGGGTGGCGTCGTCGCCCTCGAGCCCGGCATCGATGAACGCCTGGTTGCGCGGTTGATAGAAGGCGTTCCAGGCCTCGAGCTGGGCCTCGTTGAGGTTGCCCGGAGGGGCGAACTTGAGGTCGCGGTCCATGGTCAGGTCGCGGGCGATCGACATGGTGTTCATGCCGGAGGCGGGGCCGCGGCCGGAGAAGTCCTCAAGCAAGGTGTCGGGTTCCGGCAGAGCGGCGTCGTCGAGGAACTCGAAATAGTCCGGCGAGGGCGACCATTCGCGGTGTGGGGCCTTGTGCTGATAGAGCAGCACGAAGGGCCGGTCGGGGTCGCGATCCTCCTGCAGCCACTGCAGGGTCTTGTCGGTGATGATGTTGGTGGTGTAGCCGGTGTGGGGGACGTTGCGCACATCACCGTGACGATTGGTCCGCATCGGCGGGTTGTAATAGGGTCCCTGGTCGATCAGCACATCAAAGAAGTCGAACATCACCGGGTCGGCATCGAGGTGCCATTTGCCGATGACAGCGGTCTGGTAGCCGGCCTCGCCCATCAGTCTGGGGAAGGTGTTCTGCTCGGTGTCGAAGCCGGCGTTGTTGCGCCAGTAGCCGTTGGCATGGCTGTGCTTGCCGGTGAGAATGGTGGCGCGGCTGGGGCCGCAGATCGAGTTGGTGACGTAGGCGCGATGGAACAGCATGCCGTCGCGGGCGAGCCGATCCATGTGGGTGGTTTCAATGCGGTCGTCGCCGTAGCAGCTGAGAGCGGTCACGCCGTGGTCGTCGGTCATGACGAACAGGATGTTCGGCCGCGGGGCGGGCTGTTCCGCCGGAGCACCGCCGGCGGCGGCGAGGCACAGGGCGGCCACCATCGCGACCGTGCGGACGTGCTTGAGCTGCGGCGCACGGCGCGGACGGGCGTCGGCTTGGCGGCGGGGACTCGGAGTCTTCATCCGGCAGGTTGACATGGGGGCTGGAGGCCCGCAACCCCAGGCCGGGGCCATCCGTCCAAAGGGCCGGACCTCATTGCTCCGGTCCGGCCCCGCCAGTGACGCGGTTTCATCAGCAAGGTCGACTTCCCGCCGACCGCCACTTGGCCGTCGTGCCGGCAACTGATCGCCGGATTCCCGAGCCGCCAACCTCAAATCACAACATGTCAGGCCCTTCGTTGGAATCACTCTGGTGTTCCAGATGCCGCTCCCAACTGCCGCCGGGGAGGCCGTCGCCGGAGCCGTCGAGCGGTCGGTCCTCAAGGTCGCGCACCACTCCGTCCGGCAGTTGAAGCCGCCAGTCGTCGGCCGCGGCCGATGGCAGCACCAGCTGCCAGCGGGCGACCGCTTGCACCGGCTGGTCGGGATCGGCGTCCATCGCGGCGGCGACCCCGGCGCGGCCGAAATCGAACCCGGTGACCCGGACACCCTCGACCACCGTTCCGGTGGCGTCCACCAACCGCAGCGCCCCGGCCTCCATCGCCGCCACCGGCGCGCCTCCGAACCTCAGCTCGACGACCAACTCCGGCCCGTCGGTCGCCTCGATCCACTCGATGGAATGGCCGACGACCACCGCCGGGGGCAAGGCCAGGCCCGGGGCCGCGGACCGGGTCGCCAGCGCGTATAGAGGGTCCCACGGCGCCAGCTCCAGCGCCGGCGGAATCTCCGGCTCGCCCACCATCGGCGCGCCAACCGACAGGGCTGCCCACGGATCCAAACCGGTCATCATTGCCCAGGTGGGCAGTTGCACATGGCGCATGGCCTCGCGCCATTCGACCCGC
>SKLO01000309.1 GCA_007123195.1 Verrucomicrobiales bacterium
AACGCGCGCGGCGACAACAGGTCGCGCACCCCCCGCCCCTGCCAGGCGAGTTCGACGATGCGCCGCCCGCAGGCGGCGGCCATGCGCGCATGCGCCGAATGCACGGCGGGGATCGACGACGAGCCCGGCAGCGACAGGCCCATGGTCTCAACCAGCGACATCAGCGTGGCCGCGGTGCCCATGGTCATGCAGGTGCCGGGCGAACGCGCGATGCCGTCCTCCAGTTCGTGCCAGGCGTCCTCACAAAGCCGCCCCGCCCGGCGCTCGTCCCAGAACTTCCACACGTCGGAGCCCGAGCCCAGCGTCTCGCCTCGCCAGCGGCCCTTGAGCATCGGCCCCGCCGGCAGGAAGATCGCCGGCAGGTTGGCCGACAGCGCACCCATCAACAGCGCCGGCACGGTCTTGTCGCAACCGCCCATCAGCACCACCGCATCGAGCGGATGGCAGCGCATGGTCTCCTCCACCTCCAGCGCCACCAGGTTGCGGTAGAACATGCTGGTCGGCTTCATGTAGGTCTCACTGAGACTCATCACCGGCACCTCGAGCGGACAACCTCCAGCCTGCCACACCCCGCGCTTCACCTCCTCCGCCCGCTGGCGGAAGTGCCCGTGGCAGGTGTTCAGGTCCGACCAGGTGTTGAGGATGCCAATGACCGGACGGCCGGCGAACTCCTCGCTCGCCAGCCCCAGCTGCTTGGCACGCGAACGGTGGCCGAACGAGCGCAGGTCGTCGGGGGCGAACCAGCGCGCGCTGCGCAGCCGCGAGGGATCCCGCTTGATCGCGGAAGCGGGTTCGGAATCAAGGGTCGAGTCGAATGCCATGGCAGTCACCTTGGCCCATTCCGGCTCCGGCGGCAAACCGCTGCCGCGCCCGCCCGCTGCCCGCTGCCCGACCCGCTCAGCCGCCCGTCCTCGACTGAAGCCCGGCAATTCGCGCGTCCGAGAGCCCGATCCACAGCCATCAGTGGGGTTTGCCCCCATGGCGGAATCCGACCCGCGGCTTAAAATGGAATCCATGAAAACACTCACCACCCTGGCCCTGTCAGGACTCTTGATGCCGGGAGTCCTGGCCGCTCAAGTCGTCGCTCCGGCCCCCAACCCTGAACGACCCCTCCAGATTGAAACCGAGGTGCGCGTCACCGCCGAGCCCGAGGTGCGGATCGCCGAGCCCCAGACGGCCGCAGAAATCTCCGCCGAGACCCGGGCCATCCTGCAGGACGCCCAGCAACGCGATCGGGATGCCGACATCAATGCAGCGATGCAGCTCAAGGACGAGGCCGAGGCCCAACTGCTCGTGGACTCCATCCTGGCCAAGGCCCAATCCGACACCATCCTCTCGGAAGCCAATGAGAGGAATCGCCAGCGTCTTGAAGAAGCCGGCCGGACCGAGGAAGTCCGACAGGAAAGCATCACCTACCTGAGCAGCCGCCTGCGCGGTGAAGTGGCCGAGACCGACGCGCCCGAGTCCTTCCGCTCGCGCTCGATGGTCGAAGATCCCGAAACCGGGACCCATGTCGTGAGAGCCAACGCGCCTCACTATCACAACGACAACTACCGGGTCGTGACCTACCGGACCATGAACGAGGTCCCGCCGGTGCTCATCGCGTCATCGAGACTGAACCGCGTCCAGGTTCAACAGATCACGGACACTACCTACGCCAACACCCTTGCGCCGGTGGAAAGCCGTCCCGTAGAATACATCGCCCCGGAGGCCTATTCGGTGTCCTATGCCGTGGATCCCAACTCGGTGGTGACCCGCGACGACATCCTCTTCGAGCAGGGCACGACAGCCTTCCGTGACGCCTATTCCTACGACCTCGTCCAGGACCTGGCCATGGCCATCAGCGATCCCTCTCTGGCCGGCGAAAGTTTCGTGATCGAGGGACACGCCTCCATGGAGGGCGACTACCATGACAACCTCGCCCTCTCCCAGGCCCGCGCCGAGCGCATCGCCCGTGAGATCGTGAACTACGGCGTCGCTCCCTCCCGCCTGATCCCGGTCGGCTACGGGGAAAACGAAGCCACCTACCCGGCCGATGCCGCCGAGCAGCTTCGCACGCTCGACCGTCGGGTCGCGGTCTACCGCCTGCAGCCCGCCGCAGCGGTCGCACCCTGAACGGTGCCATCCTCCCGACCGATAAACTGGAAGCCCCGTGATGCGAAAGCATCCGGGGTTTTTCAGTGTCAACTCCCACCGCCTGCCCGGGAACCCCGAAGGCACAGCATGGGGCCTCATCAATCGCAGGCCGGGTGTGCCGCAGCCCGGCTGGCTTTGTGCATTCCCTGTGGCAAGCCGGCTTGTACCGACGCGGCCCCTGGCAGGTATTCTCGGCGCCGGACTTGCATCCCCCATTCACCGGCCGCATGAAGACGGGGTGCGCCGGATGCCCCGGGGCACGACCGGATGAAGCCTGTGAAGTGTTGCCTTGTCACTCCCGATATCGTCGGTCCCGTGCGGAACGGCGGGATCGGAACCTACTGTGATCAACTGATGCGCCTGCTGGTGGCGCGGGGATGGGAGGTGACCGTGCTGTTCACCGCACGCTGCGAGACCGGCTCGCCGGCCGCCTTCCGCGACGGTTTCTTGCGCCAACACGGGGTGCGTTTCGTGGCCACTGAGGAACTGGCACCGGCGCCGGCGCCCGAGCTGCCGCCGAATCCCGCCGCGACGACGGCTCGCACCGTGCTGCGCTTCCTCACCGCCGAACAGCCGGCGTTCGACCTGTGCTTCTTCCAGGATTGGCAGGCCCATGGCTTTGCCGCCACCGAGGCAAGGTCGATCGGCTCCGCTCTGCCATGCACCCGCACCGTGGTGCTGATGCACGGCTCCTCGCTTTGGCAGCGGCAGGGCATGCGGGCGCTGCCGTGGCGCGGCCTTGCCGACGTTCAACTCGACCACCTCGAGGCCTGCGCCGCCCGCCGCGCCGACGAGGTGGTGGCGCCCAGCCAACACATGCTCGACTGGACCCGCGCCAACGGCTGGTCGTTCGACGGCGATACCCGCGTGCTGCCCACCATGCTCGAAGGCATCGAGCCCGGCGAACAGGTGCCGCTCAACCGCCGCCACCTGGTGTTTTTCGGCCGGCTCGAAACGCGCAAGGGTCTCGAACTGCTGGTGACGGCCTTGGACCGCCTGCGCCGGGCCGGACCGCTGCCCGGCCGGCCCGCGGGCGAGCCGCTGCGGGTCACCTTTCTCGGCAAGCCGGGAGTGGCCGGCGGCACCGACGCCGAGACGTTCCTCGACCAAGCCGGCACCCGCCTGCAGTCGTTCGCCCGGTTTGAAACCCTGACCACGCTCGACCACCACGACGCCCTCGGCTACCTGCGGGGCCACATGGACGCGTTGGTGCTGTGTCCCAGCCTCGGCGACAACCTGCCGTTCACCGTGCTCGAGGCGTCCGCGCTCGGCTGCCATCTGCTGGCAACCCGCGTTGGTGGCATCACGGAAATCTTCCAACCCGGCGCCAACCTGCCCGAACCGGAGCCCGGCGCCCTCGCCAACGCCATCGCCAGGGCATTTTCCCAAGGTGAATGCCGCCCCCCGGCGCGCCACTCACCCGCCGGCGCACGGCAGGCCTGGCACCACTACCTCGATGAACTGGAGCACCGCTGCCAGCCACCTGCCAACCCCGCCCCCGGAACCACCGGCACGCCCAGCGCAGGCAAGCCGGAGCCGAAGGCGTCGGCGGTCATGACCGCTGGCGCCGCCGCCCACCAGCTGCGCGTGATCGTGCCATTCTACAACGCCGGCCCGACCATCGGCCCCACCCTTGAATGCCTCGCAGCACAGGAACTGGCCGGACTTCGGGTGACCGTGATCGACGATGGCAGCGACGATCCAGGTTCGCTGCACGAACTCGGTCGCCTGCGCGGTCACTACGCGGGGCGCCAACCGCATTGGACCTTCATGCGCCAGGACAACTCAGGACCAAGCGCCGCGCGCAACCACGCCGCACGATCCTGCGCCGAACCCCTGCTGGCGTTTGTCGACAGCGACAACCTGCCGTATCCGGACATGGCGTCGAGCCTGCTGGCCGCCATCGGGCGCACCGGCGCCGACGCGATCACCTGTCACAGCCACGTCTTCCACGACCGGCCCGGGGATCCCTCCGACAGCTCGGACGTGGTCGCCGTGTATGCGCCCACCGGCGGGCCATTGGTGGCCGGGCTGTTCGACAACGTCTTCGGCGACACCAACATGATCATCCGCCGCGAATCGTTGTTCGCGGCCGGTGGCTTCAACGAGACCGTGCGCGGGGTCGAGGACTGGCTGCTGCTGTTCCGCCTCGCGGCGGCAGGCCACGACCTCAGGGTGCTGCCGCGGCCCCTGTTCCGCTATCGCGTGCGCCAGGACGGCGTGTTCCTCACCAGCCAACTGCTCGACCGCCATCAGCCGGTGATCGAGGCCGCCGCGGCCGGCGCTCCGTCGTGGATCAGATCCCTGCTCGAAATGAACGTCGGCCAGCACCTGACCCTGCAGTCGGTCTGCGGCGGCGTCGACCAGGTGAAGGAACTGGCCGGACGCCTCGACAAGCGCGACGCACGGATCGGGCGGTTGAGCGAACGCATCGATTCTCTCAGGGCCGAACGCGACCGTCTCAAACAACGCCTCAAGGAAGCCCGTGGCCAGCTCGACCGGCAACCCCTGCGTCGCTTCGAACAGCGCCTCAGAAGATTCCTGAAAAACAAGAAAGGGGCATGAACCCGGCACACTCCCGGTTTCCTGTTCCACCACGCCCGATCCCGTGCTACAACCACCTCATGAACCGACGTCGTTTTGTCCAATCCACCGCCCTGGCCGGGCTCGCGGCCGCCACCTCGCGCGCCTGGGCCGGTGTGCCCGCCGACAGCCCCTACATGAAGAACATCGGCATCCAGCTTTACACCCTGCGCAACCCGATCGGCCAGGACCTGCCGGGCACCATCGCCGCGGTGGTGGAGGCGGGCTACAAGCAGGCCGAGCTTTACGGCTTTCCGGACAACGCCCCGATGATCGCCGCCTGCAAGGAGGCCGGGCTGGAATTGCACTCCACCCACTTCAACTGGGACAGTGCCGTCAACCCGGCCGACCAGGATTTCACCGACTTCCGCCGGATCCTTGAGCAGGCCGGCGAGGCGGGCTTCAGCCATCTGGTGGTGCCCTACCTGCACGGCGGCGACCGCGACAGCCTCGACGCCTACCGCCGCACCGCCGCCAATCTCAACCGCGCCGCCGAACTGGCGAAACAGGCGGACATCACCTTGTCCTATCACAACCACTCGTTCGAGTTCCAGCCGATGGACGACGGCAAGAGCGGCTTCGACGTGTTCATCGAGGAGTTCAACGAGGCGATGAAGTTCGAGCTGGACGTGTTCTGGGTGGAGGTCGGAGGGGTGGACACCCTTGAACTGATGGACCGCCTCGACGGGCGCGTGACCCAGTTGCACCTGAAGGATCTGGCCGCCGGGCTTGATCTCCCGGTCTACGGCGGCGTGCCGCAGGAGTCGTTCAAGGAACTCGGCAACGGCGTCATCCCGATGGCCCCGATCATGGCCAAGGCGGCCGAAATCGGGGTGGAACACTGCCACGTCGAGCAGGATCACTCGCCCGACCCGGTCGACAGCATCCGCCAGAGCATGGCGCACCTGCGCGGCTGACCGGCGCCGTCCTCAGCGTTGCCAGTGCCTGCGCTGATTGCCAGGTCACCATGTCAGGGCGCGTTGGATTGGCGGCGCTGTCCCCGCCGCCGGGTAAACGGGAGGTGGATGAGTGGACCATGAAGAGTGCTTCGTGCTTGGGGACACTGGCGCTCCTCTCATGGCCTTTCCATCTGCTGACCATTCACGGGCGACGGGGACGTCGCCCCTCCGGCACGCAAGCGGGCGGCGTAGGGTTCGGGG
>SKLO01000535.1 GCA_007123195.1 Verrucomicrobiales bacterium
CTTCGTTCACCCGGCAATTGCGGTTCCCAGTCGCCCGCCTGCAGGCGCCGGCGCATCACGCGCACGCATTCGGACACCAGATCGGCCCGGAGCGGCAGGTCGTCGGATGCAGGGTTCACCGTGCAGCATGGCGCGGATCGGCGCTGGTTGCCAGTCGCGGCCGCGCGACCGTGAGTTACGGCCGCATTCACGGCCGGCCGGTTTCCCGGGCGCGCACCAGGGGGCTGGTTCCTCGGAGACAGCCCACTGGCGCCGATCGGTCGCTGGTGTAGGGTGGCCCCATGTCCGCCGCCAGGGTCGCTGTCCTCAACATCGTTGGTTTGTCACATCGTCAGGTCACCGCGGAGCTGGCGCCGAACCTGCACCGGTTCGCCGGCGAGCGCTGTCTGCGGCCGATCGAGCCGCTGCTGCCGGCGGTGACCTGCAGCGTTCAGTCGACCTACCTGACCGGTCGTCCGCCGGGCGACCACGGCATTGTGGGCAACGGCTGGTATGATCGCGACTACGACGAGCACCGGTTCTGGAAGCAGTCGAACCGGCTGGTGACCGCGCCCAAGCTGTGGGAGGTGCTGCGTCAACAGCGGCCGGGATTCACCTGCGCCAAGATGTTCTGGTGGTTCAACATGCACCACACGGCCGACTACGCGGTCACGCCGCGGCCGATGTATCCGGCCGACGGCCGCAAGGTGTTCGACGTGCAAACCAAGCCGCTGGAGCTGCACGACGGCATGATCGCCGACCTGGGGCCGTTCCCGTTTCCCCGCTTCTGGGGGCCCGGCGCCGGACTGGCGTCGAGCGCATGGATTGCGGAGTCGGCCAAGTGGATCGAGCGCCGCCAACGGCCGGACCTGTCGCTGGTCTACCTGCCGCACCTTGATTACGATCACCAGCGGCACGGACCCGACCACGACGCCAGCCGCCGGGCGCTGCATGAGGTGGACGGTCTGTTCGGCGACCTGCTGGCCTGCTACCGCGCGGCCGGGGTCGAGGTGGTGGTGGTGTCGGAATACGGCATCACCCCGGTCGACCGGCCGGTTCACCTCAACCGGTTGTTCCGCCAGCGGGGCTGGCTTGAAATCAAGCGGGAACTGGGACGCGAGATGCTGTTGCCGGGCGACAGCCGGGTGTTCGCCATCGCCGATCATCAGGTGGCCCATGTCTACCTGCCGCAGGAGCGCGATGGCGGTGCGGCGGGCGCGCTGGGCGACGAGGTGACGTCGTTGCTGGAGGCCACCCCGGGAGTGGAGCAGGTGCTGCGGGGCGACGCGCTGCGCGAGGCCGGACTGGCGCACCCGCGCGCCGGTGACCTGGTGGCGGTGGCCGATTCGCGCAGCTGGTTCACCTACTACTACTGGGAGGACGACCGGTTGGCGCCGGATTTCGCCCGCACCGTCGACATCCATCGAAAATGCGGTTACGACCCGGTGGAGCTGTTCATCGACCCGGGCCTGCGGGCGCCGAAGCTGCGGCTGGCGCGGCGGTTGCTGCAGAAAAAGCTCGGCTTCAGGATGTTGATGGACGTGGTGCCGCTGGACGCGGCGCTGGTGGGAGGTTCACACGGGCGACGGCCCGAACAAAGCGGCGACTGGCCGGTGTGGATCGGGCCGGAACCGGCGGTGGACCAGGACGGGGCGCTGCCCGCCACCGGCGTGTTCAACGAGCTGCTGCGGGCGTGCGGCGGGGCACCCGAGCCGGAAATCGGCTAGCAAACCGGGCTTCCGTTCGTTATGCCATGTGACATGCCGGCCAAATTGCAACACCACCAGCCATCGCCACGGACAACCGCACCGGAACGTCGCGTCCCGGGTCGCGGCCACGCTGGCTGGTGGGCCATCCTGCTGGCCGCCCTGCTGCTGGCCGCGCCGGGATCAGGCTGGGTGGCCGAACTGCCGGCGCAGGCATTGCAATTCGAGGCCACGGAGATCGAACACGCGCCCGAGCCGGCCGACGAACAGGTGACCGTGGTCTATCGTTACCGCAACACCGCCACTCATCCGGTGCGCTTCACGGGCGGCGAGACCAATTGCGACTGCCTCAAGGCCGAGCCCGACAAACTGGTGCTGCAACCCGGTGAGACCGGCGAATTGAAGGCCCTGTTCGCACTCGGTTCGATGGTCGGACGCCAGCGTCAGCGGGTCACCTTGCTGACCGAGGAAAGCGGGCGCGCGCATCGTTACGACCTGTTCGTGATCATGGACATTCCGATCCTGGTCAGGATCGAGCCTGAGGTGATGCGGTGGACGGTCGGCAGCGAACCGGAACCGCAGGTGTTCGACCTGCGCATGACCGGTGAAGAACCGCTCAACGTGACCGCGGTCGACAGCACCCGGCCGGGTTTCGAGTGGGAGTTGGAGACCGTCGAACAGGGCCGGCGCTACCGGCTCAAGGTGAGCCCGGATTCGACAGCGCGACCGACCATGGGGGCGATGCGGATCGAGACCGACAGTCCGGTGCCGAAGTATCAGCGGGCACTGGCCTACTTTACCATCCAACCCCCGGGCCGGGAGGAGGCCGGTGACGGGCGGTGATGAGCGACCAAATCAGGCAACCTGAGGAGGCCGAGGGCCGGACGGTGGCCGCGGGCCCGGCTGACGCCGGGGCGGGCGCATCAGATGCATCAGGCGCAGGGCTGGCAGCGGGGCGCAAACGCTGGTGGCGGCGGACCCTGGCGGTGGTGTTGGTGTTGCCCCTGACCGCTTCGGCGCTGGCATGGGCGACCTGGCAATGGCACCCGCACGCGCCGGCACTCTACCTGGTGGATGAGCCGCCGGCCGCCGACGAGATCACGCTGGAACAGATCGACGAGATCCATGGGGGCGACGTGTTCTGGATCGACGCCCGCACCCGCGAGCACTTCGATCGTGGCCACGTTCCCGGCGCGCTGTCGCTCGACAACCGCCAGCGGGAGACGCGCTTGTTCGAGGAGTTCGAGATCATCCAGGACATCGACCGGCAGATCGTGATTTACTGCGAATCGACCGGTTGTCAGTCGGGCCGCGAGCTGGCGCAATACCTGCGGCAGCGGTTGCCGTGGGATCCGCTGGTGTTGCGCGGCGGCTGGCCGACGTATCGGGACTCCGGTCGTCCGGTGGCGGTCGGCGATGAAGGGTGAGGGGGAGATGGCACCGGGGTGGCCCAGAGTGCGGGCAGACATTCCTGTCTGCCGTGCCCATGAATGGTCATCATCAAAGCAATCGCTGCGCGTCGCAGGCGGATCACCTGGGAACTTCATCCCCCGGGCGGATCTCGAGCCAGCGGGTGAGGGGAGTGCCGCTGCTCCACTGCAGGGGCGCGCCGGTGGCGGGCAGCAGGATGAAGTCGCCTGGGTGTAATGTCAGGGTTTCGTCGCTGTCTCCGCAGGACCGGGCCAGCAGTTGTCCCTCGGTCAGGGCCACGATCACCGCCTCGCGGCGCGGCTGCCCGAGCGCCGCGGGTTGGTTCTGGAGCGTCACCCGGAAATGGGGTGAGCGCACCAGCGAGTCTCCCGGTCTCGGGACGGCCAGCTCCGGTTCGATGTCGTCGAAATCAATGCTCAACAGGGACGGTTCGATGTGCAGCGGGCGCGGCCGGCCGTCGAGCCCGGGGCGGTCCCAGTCGAACACCCGGTAGGTGGTGTCGCTGTTCTGTTGGACCTCGAACACCACCAGTCCGGCGCCGAGGGCGTGAACGCGGCCGCTGGGCAGCGCCAGGGATTGTCCGGCCTGGGGTTGCAGGGTGTGGACCAGGTCGGAGATCCCGCCGTTGGCCAGGGCGGCCTCAAAACGCGGCCGATCGACCCCGCGGCGCAGGCCGGCCCAGATCGTGGCTCCCGGTTCGGCGTGGGCCACATACCAGCACTCATCCTTGGGCTCACCGTTCAAGCGTCCGGCGACCGCGGCCGGCGGATGGACCTGGACCGAGAGCGGCTGGCGGGCGTCGAGGATTTTCAGCAACAACGGGAAGCGATCGGCCGGATGATCGAGCATCGGATGACCGAAGACCTGCGCGCGATGGTGGCGCCAGAGTTCATGCAGCGTGCGTCCGTGCCACGGGCCGCCGCGCACCCGGCTCCCGGCCTCGGGGCGGTCGCTCAGTTCCCACGACTCACCGATCGGACCTTGATCGGTTGGCACCTCGCGCTGGTAACGCTGCCGGAGCGCGTCACCGCCCCACACCCGTGGCATGTAGATGGGATCGAACCTCAGCCATGGAGGCGCCGGCGAAGCTGGTTCTGGCATGGGATCAGACAACGCTGCTCACGGCACGACTTCAAGGTCCTGTTCGGCGGTGATGAAGATGTGGGTGTTGCCATACACCTCGGCGACTTCGCCCCGGGCGCGGACGGTTTGGCCGACCAACGATTCGAGCCGCGACAGGGGGAACAGTTCCCCAACCTGGCTGGTCCTGAAGGCGAGGGAAATGGCCAGCCCCGGGCGGGAGGCGAAGTTGAGGTAGCGGGTTTCTCCCGAGCGGCTTTGGCCGCTGCTGATCACGGTTCCCTCGACTTCGACGACGCTGCCGATGAACGCGTCAAAGGCGGCCAGCGGACTGGGCGGCAGGACGGCCACGGGTTCAGCGGTGGCTCCACGCTCCACCTGCGAGACGGTTGACGGCGGGTCGGCGGTGTCCGCGCCGGATGGTTCGCCCCAGCGGAAGTTCTGGCGGGTGGCGAACACCATGATGGCGCCGGCGATCAGCCCGATCACGGCGATGCGGTTGAACAGGGACTTGCGTTCGGCGGCGCGGGTCATCGGATCAGATGGATTGTTGGAACGTGCCGGGTGCCGGGGCGGCGCACCGGTGGAGGTGTCGCCGGGCGCGGGCAGGCCGGCCGCACCCGGCGATCGGGATCCGGCTGCAGCCCCGGTGGCCAGGGCGGTGGTGGCGTGGGTTGGCGGACCGACGAGGTGATCGAGGACCGCGGCGGCCTGCGGTGCGGACTGATAGCGATTGCCGGGTTGACGCTGCATCAGGGTCTCCACCCACTGGACAATGCCCTCCGGCAGGTCCGGCCGGGCCCGGGACAGCGGTCGGCTGATCTTGTGCTGCAGGTGCGCGGCCATCACCTCGGCCGGCGTGTCGCCGTCGAACGGGAGTTCCGCCGTGAGCGTGTAGTAGAACAGGCAGCCCAGCGCATACAAGTCGGTGCGCCGGTCGAGCAGGGAGCGCTCGAATTGCTCGGGGGCCATGAAGTGCAGCGATCCCATCACGCCGTCGTGGTCGTCGATCGTCTGGCGGGTGGGCTGCGGCGACAGTTTGGCAAGGCCGAAGTCGAGCAACTTGACCCTGAACGAACCGTCGCTCTGCGACACCAGCATCACGTTGCCCGGTTTGATGTCGCGGTGGATGAGGTGGCGCTCGTGGGCGGCGGTGAGGGCGCTGAGCAGCGGTCGTGCCAGCGCCACCATGCGCTCAAGGGGCCAGCGTCCCCGGCTGATCGCCGAATCGAGCGTTTCGCCGTCGATGAACTCCATGACCACGAACGGGTGGCCGCCGTCGATGCCGATGTCGTGGACGGTGACGATGTTGCCGTGCTGGAGTGAGGACAGCTTGCGGGCTTCCTCCATCAGGGCGGCGGGCGTCTTGTCGGTGGCCGTGGCCGACATGGGGTCCTCGTCTGACCGCTCCCCCGGCGGCCGAATTCGTTTGATGGCCACCACCCGCTCGAGCGAGGTGTCGAAGGCCTTGTAGACCACACCGCCGCCGCCGCTGCCGATGGTTTCAAGGATCTGGTAGCGATCTTTCGGGGCCTGTTCAGAGGGTTTCACTGCCATGGATCTAGTGTGGTGATCGGCAAATAGATGGGTAAAACCCGCGAGGCATCTTTTTCAAATTCAAGGCGCGAAGAAGGAGTTGAGCGGGCTCAACGACTGATGAGCAACGCAGAAGTTGGAAAAGA
>SKLO01000505.1 GCA_007123195.1 Verrucomicrobiales bacterium
GGAACGGCGCGGTGTCGGTGATCATGAAGCCCGGGTAATCGAACTGCCAGAACGCCCAGTGGTCGGACAACCCGGCCACGTCCTCCAGCGCGGGCGGCGCGGCCAGCATCTCGGCCGGCACCTCGCTGTGGCGGGTGAACGCCGCGTGGGCGGCACCCAGCAGTTCGGCCGAGTCCTGGTTGCCGACCAGGGCAATGAAATTGCCGCGATCAGGATACATGCCGTCGGGGATGCCCTCCGGAAGCCGCTGGCTGCCCGGCTCGTCGCTGTAGTAACCCATGGTCTCCAGCGCCATCATGGCGACAATGTTGTCGCCGGCGCGCCGCGCTTCCCTGGCATACACATAACTGCCCATGTGCTCGGTGCGGAAGAACGGCGGTTCCTCGTTGACGAAGGCGACGAAGCGGATGGTGCGCGCCTGCGGCTGGCCGGCGAAGCTGTGCGCCAGCGCCAGCAGGGCGGCGACGCCGGTGCCGTTGTCGTTGGCCCCGGGACTTCCCGGCACGGTGTCATAGTGCGCGCCAACGACGATGATCTCACCCGGACGGCGGGTGCCGCGCAGCACCACCTCGATGTTGGCGACCTCGCGCCCGGCGACCTGGTAGCTCCGGTGGTGGACATCGTAGCCCATGTTGAGCGGCCCGAGCGCGGAGTCGAGGTAACTGGCGGTGGCGTCGAGGTTCTCGATCTCGCCCATGTGGCGCTCGCCAATGGTCGAGGCCAGCACCTGGACGTGGCGTTCGAGCGCCTGTTGGGTGACCGGTTGTCTCAGCATGGTGGCAAGGACGGCATCGTAGCGCTCGGCCTGGCTGCGCAGGTGGAACCAGATGCCGAACGAGGCGATGCCGCCGAGGATCAGCCCGATCGGCAGCCCCAGCAGGCACCAACGGACAACGGTTGCTTGGGTCATCGGCGGATCATCAGCGTGCCGGCCGCCGGAGGCGGGGCCGTTCGTTGCAGGGAAGGCGGACCATCACCAGTTCAGCTCTTCAAGCTCGGGAAGCACGAAGCGGCCGTCCTTGCGGATCAACCTGCCGTCAAAGCGGATCTCGCCGCCGCCGTAGTCCTCGCGCTGGATGCAGACCATGTCCCAGTGCACCTGGCTGCGGTTGCCGTTGTCGGCCACGCCCTCGTAGGCCTGGCCGGGCGTGAAATGAAACGAGCCGGCGATCTTCTCGTCAAACAGGATGTCCCGCATCGGGTGCATGATCTCGCGGTTGAACCCGATCGCGAACTCGCCGATGTAGCGCGCGCCCTCGTCGGAGTCGAGGATCTTGTTGATCGCCCCGGTGTTGTTGGCCTCGGCCTTGACAATTTTCCCTTTTTCAAACTCCAGACTGACATTGTCCAAAGCCTGCCCCTGGTAGATGGTCGGCGTGTTGTAGCTGAGCACGCCCTCGACCGAATCGCGCACCGGCGCCGAATAGCACTCGCCGTCGGGGATGTTGCGCTGGCCGCCGCAGGCGATCGCCTGCAGGCCCTTGAGGCTGAACTTAAGGTCGGTGCCGGGCCCGGTGATGTGGACCTGGTCGGCGGCGGACATGTGGTCCCTGAGCTTCTCCATGGCCGGCACCAGCGCGGCGTAGTCAAGCAGGCAAACGCGGAAGTAGAAGTCCTCGAACGCCTCGGTGCTCATGGACGCCTGCTGGGCCATCGCCGGGGTCGGCCAGCGCAACACCACCCAGCGGGTCTGGCCGACGCGGTAGTTGGTCAC
Source organism: Verrucomicrobiales bacterium (assembly GCA_007123195.1). Classification (GTDB taxonomy): domain Bacteria; phylum Verrucomicrobiota; class Verrucomicrobiia; order Verrucomicrobiales; family SKLO01; genus SKLO01. The sequence goes on from SKLO01000505.1 coordinate 1,715, forward strand.
GGGCCGCATTTTCTCCATCACCATCTTCATCTGCGAGGCCGGCACATCGACCATCTCGGTGATGTTGTGGCTGCCGCGCACGGCGATGTAGGCGTCCATGTCCTGCATCTCGCCCAGGGCGTGGCGGGCGGCGATCTCATACTGCTCGCCGGTGCCGTGCATCGCCAGCTCGCGGGCGACGGCGGCGCGGCGCAGGGAGACGAACGGGGTCGCCCCGGCCTCGCGGGCGGCGCGGATCAGGGCCACGGCCATCTCATCCGGCGCGTCATACACCTCGATGAGCACCTTGTCGCCCTTCTTGAGTTCAACGGAATAATTGACCAATTGGCGGGCGAGGTCGTCGATGCGCGGATCGTGTAGCATGGTGGAGAAAAAGGCTGGAATGATGGATCGCACGGCATGACAGGCGAACCCCGGCCCCGATGAAGGGCGCCGGCGAACCGGCCGCGCGCAACCCGTCACCAGAGCCGAGGTGGAGGCGCTTGACAAGGCGAATCGGCCGCCCGCCGATCCCTCCCGCCCTCCGGCCCCGGTCTATTCCCCTTTCAGGTGCTTGTTGAAGAACTCGATCGTGCGCGACCAGGCCAGCTTCGCCGCCTCCTCGTCGTAACGCGGGGTGGTGTCGTTGTGAAACCCGTGGTTGGTGCCGGGGTAGAAGTGGGCCTCATGCTCCACTTCGTGCTCCTTCAACGCGGCCTCGTAGTCCGGCCAGCCGGCATTGACCCGCTCGTCGTTTTCGGCGAAATGCAGCTGGATCGCGGCGCGGATCTCCGGCACCAGGGCGGCCGCCGGCTGACGACCATAGAAAGGCACCGCAGCCACCACCTCATCGGGCAACCGGATCGCCAGCGTGTTGGCCATCGCGCCGCCGTAGCAGAATCCCACCACGCCGATTCCCCCGCCGGTCGCCTCATGGGCGTGCAGCCAGCGGGCGCCGGCGACGAAGTCCTCGGTCATTTCATCGCTGTCCCGCCGGGCCTGCATCTCGCGACCCTCGTCGTCGTTGCCCGGATAGCCGCCGAGCGGGGTCAACGCGTCCGGGCCGAAGGCGACAAAACCCTCGACGGCGAGCCGCCGCACCACGTCCTCGATGTAGGGATTGAGTCCGCGGTTCTCATGCACCACAAGCACCCCGGGCAGCGCGCCCTCCGCCGCCGCCGGCCGTGCCAGGTAACCGCGCATTCGCCCGCCGCCGTCGGGCGAGTCATACTCGGCGTATCCGGTCTCGATGCGCTCGTCATCGTCCGCCACCTGACGTGCGAGGGCGTAATTGGGCGACAGCGAGTCGAGAATCGCGGCGGCGGTCAAGCCGCCGACGGCGTAGGTGGAGGCCTTTTGCAGAAACCCACGGCGGTCGAGCCGGCCGTGGGCATAGTCGTTATAGAGGTCGAGCAGTTCCTGGTCGAAGTCGGCGGCGGTGGGGCGTTTCATGGCGGGGTTCAATCGGGTGGTGGTGGCTGTCGGCTCCGGAGGTGGCCGGTTGACCGGGCCGCAGCGGGCGACCCGGAGCATTCAACCCATGCCAACGCCAGCAGTCGCACTCACAAGGGTCCGCGCCCACCGAACCACGGTTCCGCCGCCGTGTCATCACCGTTCACGGTTCGCGGTTCAAAACGGAGGTTGCCAGCCGGGCCCGCCGGAGTCCAGTGGTGTTCGGCGGCGCTGAACTCCGCCCGCCCCTCGCCCCCACCAACCGCAAGCCCAAGCATCATGACCAGCCCCGCATCCCGGCCCCGAATCGTGTTTCTCGACGCCTCCACCCTGGCGCTGGATCTCCAGCCGCTGGCCGACCGCGGGGAACTGACGGCGCACGACATCACCCCGCCCGGCCTGCGCGCGGAGCGCGTCTCCACTGCCGAGGTGATCGTCAGCAACAAGGTGGTGCTCGATGCCGACGCGATCGCAGCGGCACCGGACCTCAAGCTGATCCTGGTGGCCGCCACCGGGGTGGACAACATCGACCTCGACGCCGCGCGCGCCCGCTCGATCCCGGTTTGCAACGTGTCCGGCTACAGCACCGACACGGTGGCCCAGCACGTGTTCTCATTCTTGCTGAACCTGGCCACCAACTGCCATCGTTACGCGGCCGAAGCGCCGCTGTGGGCGCGCAGCCCGATCTTCACCCGGCTCGATCATCCGGTGGTGGAACTGGCGGGCCGGCGCCTCGGGATCGTCGGTCTCGGCCGGATCGGCATGCGGGTGGCAGAGATCGGCCGGGCGCTCGGCATGGAGGTCCGCGGCCTGGCCCGGGAGGGTTCGAGCCCAACCGCCGACGGAGTCCCGCGGCTCCAGCTGGACGATCTGCTGGCGTCCTGCGATGCCATCAGCCTGCACTGTCCCCTGACCGACTCCACCCGCCACCTGATCAACACCGACGCCCTGGCGAGCATGAAACCGGGTGCCTTCCTGATCAACACCGGCCGCGGGGCCCTGATCGAGGAGGCGGCCCTGGCCGCGGCCCTGCGCGAACGCCGGCTTGGAGGCGCGGGCCTCGACGTGCTGAGCCAGGAGCCGCCGCCGGCCGACCATCCCCTGCTCGATCCCTCCCTCCCCAACCTGATCATCACCCCGCACACCGCCTGGTCGTCCATCGAGGCGCGCACGCGCCTGCTGCAGGAGTTGGTCGGCAACCTCGACGCCTGGCTGGCGGACGAACCGCGCAACCGGGTGGCCTGAGCCGCCGCTTGCCGCTCGCCATGCGGCTTTCCAGACGGCGGACCAGCGCGGCACGGCACGGCACGGCAGACCAACGGGTCCGCAAGGCGTCGCCGGCCGGATCGCGGGAGGTCCTCCCTGCCACTGTGGTAACGGAAAAAGAGAAATGCGTGATTGACCACGGGCCACGCCATCTGACAGGATGGAGCGCCTCGGCAGCCACCCCCTGGCGGCCGGCATTTCCGGAACAACCCTGACGCCGGGACGTGCGAGCCATCGCACGTACCGTCGTGACCCTCCGGGACCACCAACCCCGTTCTGAACCAACCACATGCCCACCATGAATCCATCCATCGCCAACCCCGTCGGCGCCCGCCGCCCCCGTCCCGTCCGCACGGCCCTGGCCGCCGTGACTCTGCTGATGTTAGCCGGTCTCGCCCTGCCGCACTCCGCGCGGGCGACGCTGCTGGTCTACGAGCCGTTCGAATACTCCCCCGGCGGCCTTGCCGGCGCGTCCGGCGGCAGCGGTTGGTCCGGCAACTGGGTCACCCACGCCACGCCACGGTTTCAGGTGGTGACAGGCAGCCTGGCCTATCCCGCCGGTTCGCCCATCGCATCGTCCGGCAACTCGCTGGCACGCACCGACTCCACCGGTCAATCGTCCGCGGCCACCCGCACCTACAACGCGTCCACCCTGTTCGGGGGCGACATGTGGTTCTCGTTCCTGATCGAACCCTCGTCGACCAATACCGGCAGCGACTTCCGCATGCAGCCGCTGGCAAGGTCGAACGCCAACAACGGTAACTTCGCCGGCGGTCTCGGCGTGTTCGCTTCCGGTGCCAACAAGGAAATCCAAGCCCGCATCGGCGCCACCCAGGGAAACAACGTGCCCTTGCCGGACAATCAGACCACCCTGGTGGTCGGACGGGTGGCCCTGCCCAACGCCCTCGGCGGATCGGCCACCGTGGACATCTGGCTCGATCCCGATCAGAGCTTCGCTTCCCTGGGCGCTCCGGACAGCACGGTGACGGTCGCCAACCTTGGGTCCGCCACCGGCGCCGCCAACCTGACGGAGTTCAACACCGCCTACTTCCGCTACGGCCTCGGCTGGGCCGGCGGCTACGACGAGCTGAGGATCGGCACCTCGTTCGCCGCCGTGGCCATGCCCGAACCCACCCGGGCCATGCTGCTCGCCATCGCCGGCCTCGGCCTGCTGGCAAGGCGCCGACGCTCTTCGACCATGGGATCTGCAAGTCATTGATCGATCTCAGAAGGATCCGCTGTCTGGAGCGGGCCGGCGGTGGCCGCGGCCCAAGGGGCAGCCGCCGGCCCGCCCCGCAGCCGCGGAATTCACCATGGCCCGGGGTCGGCGATGTCGACCGCACCATCGCCCCAAGACCCAATGCCTTTAGGGAAAAAAACTTTGAAAGTCACCCTTGTACTTTTTTAAAACTACTATAGTTGATATGGGTGAATCACCCTAATTCAAA
>SKLO01000606.1 GCA_007123195.1 Verrucomicrobiales bacterium
AACGCACGGCAGGACATGTCCATGCACGTCTGATCCGCACGTCTGATCCGCGAAACCGCGATTCATCCACGGAACCCGGGCCCCGGTTCACGGTTGCTGAACCGGCCTGAGCTCAAAGCTGCGGCCCGAAGACTGGTCGGCGCTGGGAAAATCCTCCGGGACCGGCTGGGTCACGTTTCCGGTCGCGGCCCACTCCGAGCCCCGCAGGAAAGTGGTGATGAACCCGACACCTTCAAAAGCCTCGGTGTCGTGGCCCAGCGTGGTGTGGAACACCCGGCCCTTGCCGTAATCGATGACCATCAGAATCGGTTCGTTGCGGCCCGCTTCCTGCAGGGCCGGCGTGTCGGCCGCCGTGGCCAGGATCGTCATGTTTTCGGCCGGGCCGCGCAGCAGGGAGTAGCATTCGTCCTTGGAGTGCATCCAGAAGTCGGGCAGATCCCTGGTGATCGGGTGGGTCTTGTCACGCATGGTCACCACGAATTCGTTCTGCGGCCCGTGAGCCCCGCATCTCCCCGGGCTGGTGTCGCGCACCACGTTTCCATCGGCGTCGTAATACACGTAGGGACCGGATTGCTCATTGCGACCGCCCCAGCCGCCCAGACCGATCATGCGGTTGAACTCCTCCCATTTTCCCCAACTGTTGTTGGCCGCGTGGACAATCACAAGCCCACCTCCGTTTTCCATGTAGGTTTCAAGGTTGCGGCGGGTTTGCTCCGGCCAGTCGGCGGCCCCGTGGCCGAAGTTGCTCACCACGATGGCGTATTGCGAAAAATCAGGCGAGAAATCCGGATCCGGCACCGGCCTCTCGGTGCCCTCCGATTCCCCGGCACCCGCAATCGGCAGCCAATCCTGCTCGCGTTGGTAATTGGAGATGAACCGGGTCCTGACCACATCCACCTCAAACAGGCCGCTGTCTTCAAGGTATTGCTTCATCATGACCGTCGATTTCGGCCACACGGCGTGATTGTTCTGGCCATCGACAATGAGGGCCTTGAGCTTTTCGGCAGCCGTCGCGGGCAGCGCGAGCAGCAACAGGGTGGCGAGGATGTGGGGGAAGATTTTCATCGCAAATTGAAACGTGGGGCGGCCGCGGGTTCAATCAAGAACTAATTCCCGCAACCCGTGGGCCGTTCCCGGTCAGGAACAGCGGCCGGCTGCTCAAGGATCCGGCCGTGAGTTGTGCATGGAGAGGGAACGCCAGTCGGCGGGCAGGGAATTTCGCCGAGTTGCCCCGGTTGGTTGCCCCCCGGACCCCGCCGTGGTATCAGTAGCCTTGTGATCCCCGCTGCCAATGCCACCTGTTACGTGCGGTTGTTTGCCTGGCGCTCCCGCGACCGGTTCCAGTCCCCGTCGTTCGGCCCTCCGGTTGCCGGCTTGGTCGAGGCTGCCAGTGACCACCGGTTCCGCCAGTGGGGAGGGACCGCTGGATTCGGGAGATGCTTGCGACCTTCCGATCAGCCTCCGGATCATGCTCGTCAATCGGGGGCGGCCGGTCTGCCCGCCGCTGCAGGCGAACCTGCCGCAACTGGGTCAACTCCCGCGCCACGACCCGGAGATCCACGTCGTCGCCACCGAATCAATCCCTGACAGCGCCGTTCCGTTGCCCTTGTTCGTGCCCGCCATGAATTAATCTGAAAAACAAGCCGGGCAGGTTTCCGCATCAAGGCGGTCATCCCCGGGGTCGCGCGCGACTGGGTGAGGAGTCGATGACAGAGAGAATGGAACCAGTATTTGCAGAAATACCCTCAGTCGTGCAAACAGGACTGGTTTGTGCTGCACTGGAAAACCTGGAAACGTTTTGCCTCGCGAAGGTTGAGCATTATGACGAACACGAGTCGGTTCTAGCCTTCTTTCATGACGCAGACGATTCTCGGCGGATTCACGGATTGCGAATCGTCTTGATGGAAGATGGGGAAGGCACGATTCTTTGGGTGAGAACGCTGCGATGGTGGGAGCCCTTTTTTCCTGCGAAGAGAAGACTTCAGTTTCTTGTCGCAGCCGTGCTCTCGAAAGGACTCAGCCATCCAGGAGACGTAACCCCTTCTTAGATGCGTATTCGTTCCGCCTGGTTGTGGTCAAACGGGACGTCCAGATCTCTCAAATCCCGCAGACGCTCCAGAGGTGGAGCGCCGGTCAGTGGTCGCTCGACAGAATCCACAGGCGGCGCTGGCGGTCGCGGATCCAGGCGCTGGCCCAGCGGGTGCCGGCGAGGCCGTCGATTTCCAGCGGGCCGGTGCCGTCGGGATGGATCAGCGGCAGGATGTCGGGCGCGTCCCGGTGCTGATACACCTCCAGCCCGGTCAGGCCGGCGCAATCCAGCGTGGCGATCCAGCCCTGGTCGGGTCCGTCGGCGTCGGGCCGTGGCGCGAGGCAGTGGCGGCCGTCGCTCATGGTCAGGTGCAGGCCGTCGGCGTCGAGCCGGGCCGAGACCGGCACCGGTTCCGATCGGGTGGTCGGAGCATTGGCGCAGCCGCCCAGGGGCGCGAGGGCGAGGGCGAGCAGCAGGCAGGTCAGGGTGCGGGTGACGGTTGGCATGGCGGGTGGTGATTTTTGAGTTTTGACGTCGGAGGGGTGATCCTGCTGTGAAAGGCGGGGCGGCGTGATCACAGTAGCACAGTCATGCTGCCTGCGCGCCAGAGGGTCGTGGCCGCAAGAAGCGTCATGGCAAGGCACGGAAGTTCCGCCGTGGGCTGGCTGGAGGAAGCGGGCTGGAGGGGCTGGAGGGAAGGGGGGCGCGCGGGCGATGCATGATCGGCGATGGTGCGGCGATCCGGTTGAGAAGGAGGACCGGTGATGCCGGCAGAGGGCGTCCGGGGGCGGGCGAACCTCAATCCGGAGACCAGTTCTAGAAACTGCGCCTCAGCAGCAGCGAGTTTCCGATGACCGAGAGTGAACTGGCCGTCATTGCGATCACGCCGATCATGGGGTGAAGCAAGCCGACGGCTGCGACCGGAATCGCGGCCAGATTGTAGCCGCTGGCCCACACCAGGTTCTGCACAATCTTGCGGAAGGTCGCCCGCGAGAGCCGCATGGCGTCCACCCCGCCGGTCAGTTCCCCGCGAACAAGCGTCACGTCGGCCGCTTCGATGGCCACATCGGCGCCGGCACCGATGGCAATCCCGACGTTGGCCTGCTTCAGCGCCGGTGCGTCGTTGATTCCATCGCCGACCATCGCCACCCGGTTGCCGTGCTTTTCCTGCAGTTTCCGGATGGCATTCACCTTTCCTTCCGGCAGCACGCCGGCCTGAACCTCGTCGATTCCGACCTCGTCGGCCACGGCCCGGGCGGCCCTTTCATTGTCCCCGGTGATCATCACCACGTGCAAGCCGAGTTGGTGCATGGCGCGGATGGCGTCGGCGGACTCGCGTTTGATGGAATCCGCCACGGCGACAATCCCCAACGCCCTGCCATCAGACGCCACAAGGACGGCGGTTCGGCCCCGGGACTCAAGTTCATTCAGGCTCGTCTCAAGCGAATCAAGGCCGCTGACGCCGCGCTCGGCGAGCAGTCGCTGGTTGCCCACAATCACCGGCACGCCTGCGACTGTGCCGGACACTCCGCGGGCACCTGTGGAGTGGAAGCCGGAGACCTCGGCGACTCCGGCGTCGCGTTCACGTGCGCCGTTGACGATGGCCCGGGCAATGGGATGCTCCGAGGCGTTCTCGACCGCGGCCGCGAGGCCGAGCACCTGCTGCTCGTCCGCGCCCTCGACCGCGACCACCTCCGTGAGCACGGGTTCGCCTCGGGTGATGGTGCCGGTCTTGTCCAGCACCATGACCCTGATGTCCTTGCAGGTCTGGATGGCCTCGCCCGAGCGAATCAGGATGCCGCGCTCCGCTCCGATTCCGGATCCCACCATCAACGCGGTCGGGGTTGCCAGTCCCAGCGCGCAGGGGCAGGCGATGACCAGCACGGCCACTGCAGCCAGGAATGCCAGAACCAGTGTGGACAGTTCCGGATTCACCCAGGGAAGGAAAGCGGCACCCCATTCCAGCACCCCCCTCAACAGGTCGGGGATCAGCAGCCAGGCCACCAGGCTGGCTGCGGCAATCAACAACACCAGGGGCACGAAACGCCCGGTCATCCGGTCGGCGAAGTCCTGGATCGGAACCCGCGATCCCGAGGCCTGTTCAACCAGCCGGATCACCTGTGACAGGAACGTGTCGCCGCCCACCTTGGTCGCGCGGACCCGCAGGCGACCCTCCTTGTTGATCGTGGCACCGATCACCTGGTCGCCGGTTTGCTTGAAAACGGGCACCGACTCGCCGGTGGCGATCGATTCGTCCACGTGGCTCTCCCCATCCACCACCTCGCCGTCGGTGGGCACCTTGTTCCCGGGCCTGACAATCATCAAATCACCGGGCTGGAGCTGGTCCACCGGGACCTCGACCTCGACGCCTCCGCGTTCCACTCGGGCGGACTTGGCCCCCATGTTGACGAGGCGGCGAATGGCCCTCGATGCGCGGCCCTTGGCCTTCGTCTCAAGATAGCGCCCCAACAGGTGAAAAGTCATGATGGTGGCGGCCATCTCAATGAACGAAGTCATTGGATGAATGAACCCGACCAGACCAACCAGGTAAGGCGGCAGGCTGCCCATGGAGATCAGCACATCCATGTTGGCTTGGCGGTTGGTGATGGCGCGCCACGAAGCCTTGTGCGTGGCGGCGCCCCCATAGAGAAACACCACGGGAAAGGCCAGAGCCGCCACGATCGCCAGATAGCCCGGAATGGGTTGCCAGAACATGTGCGGCACCATCAACAGCATGATCAGGGTGGTCGGCACAGCCGCAATCCACAGCTTCCTCCGGGCGACTCTAAGATAGTCCTCCTCGATGCTCCCGTGGGCGCCGTCATCACGCCGGCCCGGCCGGCCCACGGATGCCACATCGTAACCGGCGCCCTCGACAGCGCGCTGAAGGCGCTGGGCGATTCCGGCGGCAGTGCTGGCCGCCACCGTCACCGTCACCTTGTGGTTTGAAACATTGGTGGACACGTCCGCAACCTCATCGAGGCGCTGCAATGTCTTGCGCACAATGGCCGCGCAATGGTCCGAACCCATGCCGGGGACGACCAATTCGATTGTGGCCGTCTCAGCCGTTTGCGGTGCCTGGTCAGTCATGATTGCTGGGGTTGCGTTGATCGCATTGGGGGGGCGTCCGGGTTCAAGCTTAGTTTGGGCCGCCGGGTTTGCCAAGCCCAGCCTGCACGGGACAATGCCGCGGAGTCAAGGCTTGCCGGAACCGGCCAGCGGGGCGTTTGTGACAGATTCCGGTGCCGGCCTGCGTTTTATATCTTCGGCCCTGGAGCCCTCCATTTGACCCGGAGGAGCGTAATTTTCTCGTGCAGACCCGCCTTTCAAGACAAACCATGCAAGCACCCCGCCACCAGAATCAGAAAGCAAGCTGGAGATCGTGGCCATGGCTGGTGGTCGTCACCGGTGCCGTGGCCGGGCTGCTCCTGCCGGCACCGGGACCCGCGACCGGCGCCGCTTTCGGCCAGAACGGCGTCGATGACCTGCCCGACCAAGTGGTGTTCAACCGCGACATCCGCCCGATCCTCTCGGACAAGTGCTTTCACTGCCACGGCTTCGACGCCGGCTCGCGCAAGGCCGACCTGCGGCTGGACACACCCGAAGGCGCGTATGCCGCTTTTGACGGGGAGTTCGCCTCCCATCCCATTGTCCCCGGGGATCGCGACGCCAGCGAGGTCTGGCAGCGGGTGCGTGCGGATGATCCGCGGGACATCATGCCGCCGCCGGATCACAACAAACCGCTCACCGAGCGCGAGATCGAGTTGATCGGGCGTTGGATCGACCAGGGTGCCGAGTATCAGGAGCACTGGTCGTTCAGCGACATCAA
>SKLO01000659.1 GCA_007123195.1 Verrucomicrobiales bacterium
CCACCTCCGCCCCCAGAATCCGCCGCCGCCCCACACTGCCCCGCGACACCCCCGGAATCATCGCCCTGGTCCGGAATCCCGCCCGATACGCCCCCGTCGGCAACCCCGCCAGCTCCACCGGGTCCAGCTTCTTGTTCTCCTTCGTGTTCATCGACTTGGATCGCTCGCTCACCCCACCATCCTACCACCGCCGCACCGGCTGTCAACTGTATGCCTGGCATATTTTAGGTTGCCGTTGCCACGCCGGCCTGCCAAGACCGCGGCATGAGTGATGCCCTGTTTCGCGGCGCGTTCGCCCGGCCCCTGGCCGTGCGCCAGTTCCTGTCGGCCTGGCTGACGGTCAAGCTGCTGGCGAAAGTCGACTGGCAGTCACTTGAGCCAGTGAAGGTGACCTGATTTGGTGCGCTTGCGGCCCTCCACAGGGAGCCACGAAGGTCCGTTTCGTCCGATCAGGGACGAAGAACCAACCACTCAGCGCAGGTCGAGGGCGACCAGGCGGCCGTCGTTGTTGCGGGCGTAGAGACGGCCGTTGACGAGGGCGGGCGGAGCCCATACGACGCGGGGCAGCACCTGTAGCTGACCGAGTTCGCGGTAGCCGGCGGGACTGGCGTCGGCCAGGATCATCTCGCCCTGTTCGCTGAGCGCGATCACCTTGCCGTCGACCACCAGCACGTTGCCGCGGTTGCCGGAAAGGCGCTGGCTCCAGACCACGCGTCCGTTGCGGAAGTCGATGCATACCAGCTCGGCGCGGGCGCGGTTGTCACCGCTGACGGCGTAGATGTGTCCGTCGTGATGCACGGCGTTCTGGAACTGGAGTTGCACATCGGGCTGGCGCCAGGCGATGCTGGTGCGGGCGCCGCGGACATCGACCCGGGCCGACCCGGCGCCGTAGCCGGAGCCGATGAACCAGGCGCCGTCGACCCGCACCGGGCGGGAGGCGTTGACGTCGAAGCTGGTGTTCCACTCCTGGTGGAACGCGGTCTGACCGTCGGCCAACCGGTAGCCGACCAGGCCGTGGGCGTTGAACCAGACGCCGACGGCGTTGCCGCCGCTGCCGGTGACGACCGGGGCGGCGTAGCCGGCGCCGCTGCCGGCAGCGCGCCAGACGTCCTCGCCGGTGAGCTTGTTGACCGCCACGACGGACGCCTCGGCGGCGCCGGGATCGAGCAGCAGCAGATCGCCGTGGACCACCGGCGAGGCGGCGTAACCCCATGAGGGGCGGTTGCCACCGAAGTCATCGACGTAGTTGCGGGTCCACAGCACGCGGCCGTCGGCGGCGCTGAGACAGTGGACGAGGCCGGACTTGCTGACAGTGTAGACGCGGTCGCCATCGACCAACGGGGTGGCAGACGGGCCGCCGGTATACATCTTCGGATCGCGCGCCTCGCGATAATCGTGCGACCAGATCTCGCGGCCGGTTTCGGCGTCGAGGCACCAGACCGTGTCGCGGTTGCGGCGGTTGCCCATGGTGTAAAGCCGGCCGTTGGCGACGACGATGGAGGAGCAACCTGTGCCGACCTCGGCGCGCCAGAGTTCGCGCGGGGGTCGCTGGTTCCACTGCTGGTTCCAACCGGATTCGTCCGAGGTGCCGTCGCCGTTGGGGCCAAGGAACTGCGGCCAGTCGGAGCCGCGGGCGGGGCCGGATCCGAGCGGGCCGGCGATTCCGGCGAGCGCGAGCAGGACCGCCACCAGCAACGGAATCGTGGCGGCGGTCGGCGACTGGGCGAGGGATCGAATCGAACTCATGGCAGGTGTGGGAAATGTCGACGGGATTACGCCGGGGGATGGTTCTTGGTTGTTGTCCGCGGGGCGGCCGCATGATGGCACGGGAACGGGATCGGGAGCAAGGGCGGCTGCCGCCGGGATGGACGCCCCGGCCGGGATGAGATAATGCGGGGTGGGGTAAGCCGGTGGTGTTTGCTGCGCCCTGCCACCGGCTATCGGATGGCATGCCTCCGGCATGTTCCGGAGTTAGGCCCCACGAAGGGAAGTTGCTGCGCACGGCTGTGCGGGGCGCGTGGCCGAGGCTACCTCGTGCCGGGGCTCGTGCGTCGACCCCGATTTATCGCCTCAAGTCAAAGCACCCGACTCGCGACTGCGGGCGCCTGGAGCAAGGGGATTTTGGCAGCGGCTTGCCATTGGCGGAGCAGACAGAAATGTCTACTCCACTCTGCCTGCCGGCATTCCACCTGACTCCTGACCCCTGACGGGGCGGCTCATTGGCCCGGCTGCAGGCTGGCGATGGCCTGCATGACGAGTTGGGCGATCCGGCGCGGGTCGGGTTTGCCGTCGATGGTGGCGGCGCGCAGCAGGTCGTCGGGGGCCAGGGGTTCGCCGATCACGAGGCGGACCTGGGCGGGGCGCGGGAATTTGGCGCCGCGCGGGAGGGCGTCGAAGGAGCCGAACAGGCGCACCGGTTGGACCGGCACACCGGCCTTGGCCACGATCATGCCGATCCCGGCCCCGGCCTGTCCGAGCCGGCCGTCACGGGTGCGGGTGCCCTCGGGGAAAATCACCACTCGATGCCCCCCTCGCAGCACCGAGAGAATCCGGCGGATGGTGGCGAGGTCGGGTCGCTCGCGATTGATCGGGATGGTGTTGCAACGGCGCAGGATGGCCTCGGCGAGGCCGGGCGCGAACAGCGACGAGCGGGCGACAAAGTGGACCGGGTTGTCATAGGCGATGCCGACCAAGGGCGGGTCGAAGTAGCTGGCGTGATTGCACGCGATCAGCGCGGGGCCGTCGTCGATGCGGTGCTCGAGACCCTCGGCCTGGTAGTCGAACAGGCCTCGCGCCAGCTCGCGCGAGAGGTGGTAACCGAACTTATAAATCCAACTCATGTGACCGGGGTCGCGCGTTGCAGCAGGTCGGCGGGGTAGTTCCAGGCGGCCAGTTGTTGCAGCACCCTGGCGACGACCTGATCGAGGTCGAGCTCGGAACTGTCGATCACGCAGGCGCCGTCGGCCACCATCAGCGGCGCGTTCTTGCGCGAGGAATCCATGCGGTCGCGCATGGTGACGGTGTCGGTGATGCCCTGGGCCTCGCGGCGGCGGGCTCGCACCTCTTCCGAGGCGTCGATGTAAAACTTGAACCGGGTGTCGGGAAACACGACCGAGCCGATGTCGCGTCCCTCCATCACGACCGGTGCCTCCCGGCCGAGGCGGCGCTGGCATTCGACCAGCAACTGCCGCACCAGCGGCACACGGGCGACCCAGGACACGCCGCGGTTGACGGCGTCGTCGGACAGGCGGGCCGAGGGATCCTCACCTTCCACCAGGATCGTCGAGCGTCCGTCCTTGAGACGGCAGTCGAGGTCGAGGGTGGCGACCCAGGCGGCGACGGCGGTTTCGCTGCCGATGTCGACCCCGTCCCGCAGCGCGGCCCAGGTGACCGCGCGGTACATTTCGCCGGTGTTGACGTAGTCGATGGCCAGGGCGGAGGCCAGCCGCCGGGCGACGCTGCTCTTGCCGGAGGCGGCGGGGCCGTCGATGGCGACCACAGTCGGCGGATTGGTGGTATTGTCAGGTTCGGTCACGCGGAATCGGGAAAAGTTCGGGGTGCGGGCGGGGTGGTGCAGGCCGGGCGCGGGATGGTGGTGTGGTCAGCCGGTGGCGCGCTGGTCGAGCACGATATTGAGGTGTTGCTGGAACAGGGGATACGAGGTGGCCACGCAGGCGGTGTCGGCCATGATGGTGCGGCCGTGGGCGCGCAGGCCGGCGACGGCGAAGCTCATGGCCAGCCGGTGATCGCCGAAGCTTTCCAGCCTGGCACCATGCAGCGGGTGACCGCCCTCGATGGTCATGCCGTCGTCGTAGTCGGTGACGGCGGCGCCCATGGCCCGCAGGTTGGCGGCGACGGCGGCGATGCGATCGGTTTCCTTGACCCGCAGTTCGGCCGCGCCGCGGATGGCGGTGGGTCCGTGGGCGAGCGCACCGGCGACTGCGAGCACCGGCAGTTCGTCGATGATGTTGGGGATCTCCGCGCCTTCCATGACGGTGCCCCGGAGGCCGGCGGTGGTGCCTTGAACCACCACGTCGCCGAGCGGCTCGCCGCCGCTTTCGCCGGCCGGATCGGGGATGACCTCGATCTCGGCGCCCATCCGGCGGAGCACGTCGATGATGCCGGTGCGGGTGGGATTGAGCCCGACCCCGCGGATCCGCACCCGGCTGCCGGGCGAACTGGCGGCGGCGACCATCCAGAACGCGGCCGAGGAGATGTCGCCAGGCACCACCACGCGACCGGTGGCCTGGGGCAGTTGCGGTCCGTCGACAGCGATGGTGGCGCCGTCGCGGTGCCAGCGGATGCCGAAGGTGTCGAACATGCGTTCGGTATGGTCGCGGGTGGGCGTGGGCTCGATCACCCGGGTGGTGCCGTCGGCAAACAGCCCGGCCAGCAGCACGCAGCTTTTGACTTGGGCGCTGGCCACCGGCAGCGGGTAATCGATGGCCTGCAGCGGCGAGCATCCATGCACGGTGAGGGGCGCGGTCTGGCGGCTGCCGTGGCCGGTGAGGCGGGCGCCCATACGTTCCAGCGGTTCGATGATGCGGTTCATCGGCCGCTGGTTGAGCGAGTGGTCGCCGCCGAGTTCGCAGCTGAATTCCTGGCCGGCCAGGATGCCGGCCAGCAGCCGCATGGTGGTGCCAGAATTGCCGCAGTCGATGAGCTTTTCAGGTGCCTGCAGGCGGCCGCCGACACCCTGCACCCGCACCTTGGCGCGGCCGGTGGCCTGGCCGTCGTCGAGCAGCTCGGCCCTGGCGCCAAGCGCGGTCATGGCGCCGAGCGAGGCGTGGCAGTCCTCGCTGGGCAGAAAGCCTTCGATCAGGCTCTCGCCCTGCGCCAGGCCGCCGAGCAGGGCGGCGCGGTGGGAGATGCTCTTGTCGCCGGGGACGCGCAGATCGAGGTCGAATCGTTCGACCGGTTCAACAGTGATTTCAGGCATGGTGATTGGAAAACGAGAACCGCTCGCGCCGCCAGTGGCGCGCCTGTTCCAGCGCCGAGCGAAGCGCTACGTCGTCCATGCGCTCGAGGATTTCAAGCGTGCCGCCGATCCGTTGGTGCAGGCCTTGCAGCAGGGGCAGGAGGGCGTGGCGGTTTTCCATCAGGATCTCGGTCCACATGGCGGCGTCGCCGGCAGCGACCCGGGTGGTGTCGCGGAAACCGGGGCCGGCGGCGGAGGTCAGGTCGGAGCCCTCGGCGCCCTCGACCGCCTGATTGACCAGCAGCGCCGCCAGCAGGTGCGGCAGGTGGCTGATGCGGGCCATGAGCGCATCGTGCCGCTGCGGCGGCCGGCATTCGACCCGGCAACCCAACCCCTGCCAGAACGCCGCCAGCCGTGCCAGCCGCGGGTCGGCATGCCGGGCGGGGTCGGTGGCCACAGCGTCATCGGCCGCGGCGGCCCCGGTTTGGGAAGGCGTGAGGATGCAGCAGGCGCCGAGAAACAGGTCGGCGCGGGCGGCGTGGATGCCGGTCTGTTCGGACCCGGCCATCGGATGACTGCCGACAAACCCGACGCCCGTGTCCGCGAGCAACGGGGTGAGTTGATCCACCACCGGTTGCTTGACGCTGCCGACATCGGTCACCAGCGCGTCGGCGGCCAGGCCGGTCTCCGCCAGCCGACCGGCCAGTTGCGGCATCACCCCGACCGGGGTTGCCAGCACCACCAGCGAGGCATCCGCCACCGCCTCGGCGAGGTCGGTGGTGGCGAGGCCGGGCCAGGACCGGTGCCGCAGTTCGTCGATGAACGCCGGTCGCCGGCCCCACAGGCTGACCCGGACACCCGGCTGGCGCTCGGTCAGGGCGAGGGCGATCGATCCGCCCAGCAAGCCGGGACCGAGCACGGCGAC
>SKLO01000233.1 GCA_007123195.1 Verrucomicrobiales bacterium
CTTACAATCCGGACCCCCGATTGTAGTTGGCAAATCCCCCCTCCGCTCTTAAAAAGGTGAGGCTGCCCACCCGCCTGCGCCCATGAGCGAACTGTTCGAAAACGCCCTGTCGCCCATCAACCTGCCGCTGACCATCCTGCTGGCCGGCGTCATGGGCTACTGGGTGCTGTGTCTGATCGGCCTGCTGGACATCGACTTCCTCGACGTCAGCTTCGGCGACGGCGACGGTGCCATCGGCAACGACGGCGGCGGCGGCGACGGCCCCCTGCTCGGCGCGTTCCAAAGCGCCCTGCGGTTCCTCAACGCCACCGACGTTCCGGTCATGGTCGTGCTCACCTTCCTCACCGTGTTCCTGTGGGGTGGCTCGATGCTCGGCAACTACTACTTCAACCCCGACGGCTCCGAGCTGCGCGCCGGGCTGCTGCTCATCCCCGTGCTCATCGGCAGCCTGCTGCTGACCCGCTTCGCCACCGCACCCCTGCGGCCCCTGATGCGGCAGATGAAAAACCCGCCCGAAGAGACCGTGCGCTCCGTCATCGGCCGACTCGGCACCGTGCGCACGGTCGAACTGACCGACCGCTTCGGCCAGGTGGAACTGCTGCCGCCCGGCCCCTCGCTGCTGCTCAACGCGCGTGTCGCCCCCGGCGCCGAACCCCTCGCCAAGGACAACCGTGTGCTGATCGTCGATTACGACGCCAAAGCCGACACCTACCGCGTGCGCCCCGACAACGATCCGCCGATCGACTGAACCGAACCCGTTCACCCGTCCGTTCACCGCCCCCGCACACCCGAGACACCGATCCCTGTCCGCTGCATACACCGGCCCGCCGCCCGTCCACCTTGTCCCATACGTTGCCATTCCGTTCCATCCATCCGACCACCACATGAACCCGATCCTCGCCAACTTCCCCTACGTTGTCATCGCCACCATCATCGGCCTGCTGTTCCTCACGGTCATCGCCGTGTTCGCCGTCTACGCCACCCTCTACCGCAAGGTTGAGAAGGGCCGCGCCATGGTCCGCACCGGCTTCGGCGAGCCCAGGGTCTCGTTCTCCGGCATGCTCGTGTTCCCGGTGTTCCACCGGCTCGAATACATCGACATCTCGGTCAAGCGCATCGAGATCGACCGCTCCGGGCACAACGGCCTGATCTGCAAGGACAACATGCGCGCCGACATCAAGGTCGCCTTCTTCGTCCGCGTGAACAACAAGACCGACGACGTGCTCAAGGTCGCCGAGTCCATCGGCTGCGCCCGCGCCTCGTCGCTCGATGAAATCCGCGCCCTGTTCGACGCCAAGTTCTCCGAGGCCCTGAAGACGGTCGGCAAGCGCTTCGACTTCACCGAGCTGTATGAGGAACGCGACACCTTCCGCGATGAAACCATCAAGATCATCGGCACCAACCTCAACGGCTTCGTGCTCGACGACGTCTCCATCGACCACCTCGAGCAGACCCCGGTCGAGCAGCTCGACGCCAACAACATCCTCGACGCCGAGGGCATCAAGAAGATCACCGAGCTGACCGCCGCCCAGGCCAAGTTGTCCAACAACATCCAGCGCGACAAGGAGAAGGTCATCAAGCAGCAGGACGTGGTCGCCCGCGAGGCCATCCTCGAACTCGAGCGCCAGCTGGCCGAGACCGAGGCGCGCCAGCACCGCGAGATCTCCACCGTGCAGTCGCGCGAGGAAGCCGAGTCCGCGCGCGTGCGCCACGAGGAACACCGCAAGGCCGAGCAGGCCCGCATCCAGGCCGAGGAGGAAATCAACATCAGCGAGGAGAACAAGCAGCGCCAGGTGCTCGTCGCCCAACGCAACAAGGAACGCACCGACGCCGTCGAGCTGGAACGCGTCGAGCGCGACCGCGACATGGAGCGCATCGAGCGCGAACGCCTCACCCAGCTCAAGCAGATCGAGTCCGACAAGGCGGTCGAGGAACAGAAGCGCGACATCCAGGAAGTCATCAAGGAACGCGTCGCGGTCGAGAAAACCGTGGTCGAGGAACAGGAGCGCATCAAGGACACCGAGGCCTTCGCCACCGCCGACCGTGAGAAAAAGGTCGCCGTCACCCGGGCCGAAAAATCCGCCCAGGAGGAACTGATCGCCCGCATCAAGCAGGCCGAGGCCTCGCAGGAGGCCGCCAAGCTGAAGGCCGACGAGGATCTCTACCGCCAGGTGCGCGCCGCCGAGGCCGCCAAGCAGGCCGCCGACCTCCGCGCCGAGGAAATCGTCATCCTCGCCGAGGCCGAGCGCAGCGCCGCCGAGAAGGAATCCAGCGCCAAGCAGCTGCTGGCCGAAGCCACCGCCGCCGAGGCCGCCGCGCCGGGACTCGGCGAGGTCAAGGTCATCGAGGCCAGGGCCGACGCGGTCGAAAAACAGGGCACCGCCGAAGCCAACGTCTCGCGCCTCAAGTTCGAGGCCGAAGCCGACGGCATCGAACGCAAGGCCGGGGCCATGAAACTGTTCGAGGAAGCCGGCCAGGAACACGAGGAGTTCAAGCTCAAGCTCGACAAGGAACGCGCCATCGACCTCGCATCGATCGATGCCCAGCGCGAGATCGCCGGGTTCCAGGCGCAGGTGCTGGCCGACGCCCTCAAGAGCGCCCGCATCGACATCGTCGGCGGCGACTCGCAGTTCTTCGACCGCCTCACCGGCGCCGTCGGCATGGCCCGCTCGCTCGACCGTGCGCTCGACAACAGCCCGGCCCTGCAGGACGTCAAGGACACCTTCTTCAACGGCGACCCCGAATACTTCAAGGCCCAGATCCGCAATTTCGTCGATCAGGTCGGCCTCACCAGCGCCGACATGAAGAACCTCAGCCTCTCGGCCCTGCTCGCCAAGCTGACGAAGGACGCCAAGGACGAGCCCTCCCGCCAGCGCATCAGCACCCTCAGCGGGCTCGCCGAACGACTCGGCGTCGGTGACCAGAAAGCCGCCGACGTGCTGAAATAACCAACCCACCCATCGTCCGGTCGCCGCGCCAACCCGGACCGGTCCAGGCCCGTCCGGCAACGCCCCGGCGGGCCTGCCACCAGTTACCCGCCACCCGCCACCCGCCACCAGCTACCCGCTCCCATGCCCGACGCCACCAACGGAGCCGCCGACGAACCCGCCGCCGAGGACCAGCGCCAGCGGCTCGAAGGCGGCACCTACGAGGTGCTGCGCGCCAGGCTCGATGCCAGCGCCGACCAGCTGCGCCAGCGCACCGAGTCGCTGAACCGGGACCGCCTCGAAGTCTTCGGCGGCGTCGAGACCGCGGTGCTCGCCAACGAGCGCGTCACCACCGACCACAACTGCACCCCGGTCGACATCGCCGCCATCGGCGACAACCTGTTCTTGTTCGGCTACAACATCCAGTTCGGCCTCAAGAGCACCACCGACGTCGGCGACGTGTTCGGCTGCTACCGTTACGACGCCGGGGAGCAACGCTTCCATCCCGCGCAGGCTCCGTTCCTTCACGAAAAGGCCTTCCTCGACGACTTCAACACCCTCTACCGCTTCTACCGCGGCACCACCTTCGCCAAGTTCCACCTGGTCGAGCCGCACCTCTACATGGTCATGCGCCTCGCCAGCGGCGGCGATTCCTACAAGACCTTCAAATGGCTGCTGCGGCCGGATGAATCGCCCCAATACCTCGGCAACCGCTTCGACCACGAATACGTCTACCCGCCCCAGCACGAGTTCGAATGGCGCCGCGCCCACCGCGACATGCACCGCGGCGGCCTCCACCCCCACGTCTCCATCGAGGACCGCGTGTTCGTCGAGACCGTCGGCGGCGACCTCACCATCAAGGTCGAGGACAACACCGACAGCGGCGAGGGCATCTTCCAGGAGCCGGTCGACAACCCCGACCAGACCCTCGACGACGCCGACATCTTCTACGCCATCGTCGGCAACCTGATCCTGCTGCGCATCAAACCCTATCAGGAAGAGGTCGAGCGCTACCTGGTGTTCAACGAGCGCACCCGCCAGGTGCTCAGGATCGACACCATCAAGGACTCCTGCGTGCTGCTGCCCGACGACCAGGGCCTGGTGTTCGCCAACGGCTTCCTGCTGCAGGACGGCGAGATGCGCACCTTCGACACCGGCCTCGCCGACATGCGCTTCGAGCGCCGCCTCAGTTCGGCCAACGGCGAGGACGTGCTGTTCGTCTTCTTCAACCAGGCCAAGGGCGAATACATGCTGCTGCCCTACAACCGCATCGCGCGCGGCATCGAAAACCCCACCCCCTGCCACGGCTATTCGGTCTTCAAGGACGGCACCCTGATCCTGTTCCGCTCCCAACCCGGCCAGCAGGCCCAGAAACACCACGCCCTGCAGATCTGGCAAACCCCGTTCTTCACCGGCGAGGCCCCCGTTTCCAGCCGGCCGGACTCCTACCTCCACCGCGTCGGCAACGCCGAGATCGTGCGCTGCCTGGCCGAATGCCAGGAAATCCTCAACCTGCTGCGGCGCGACGACTCCTACGCCGACCTCTACCCCGACCTCGTCCGCCTGACCACCGGCATCATCGACTCCTACTTCTGGCTCGACCGCGACGAGGGCCACCACCTGCAGGACACCCTGGCCGCCATCCGCGACGCCGCCCGCGCCGCGCTGGAGGAATTCGACAAGGTCCGGCGCATGCGCCAGACCGCCGCCGAACGCCTGCGCGAACTGCAGGACGAGGTCACCCGCCTGTGCCGCCAGGTCGACCGCCGCGAGGCCGACGGCATCCGCGGCCTGGTCGAACAGCTCGACCGCCTGCGCGGCCTCCGCGGCCAGGTGCTCAGCGCGCGCGACGTGCGCTACATCGACCTCGACACGCTGGGACAGCTCGACACCCGCCTGATCAACGCCACCGACGCGGTCTCCGAACACACGGTGGACGTGCTCTCGGCCGAGGGCGCCCTGCAACCCTACCGCGACCAGCTGGCGCAGCTTGAAGAGGACATCCCCGCCGCCGCCGACACCGTGCGGCTCGGCCAGCTCGACGAGTCCGCCACCGAAACCGCCGGCGGGCTGGACCTGCTGATCGAGACCATTGGCTCGCTGGAAATCGCCGACCCCGCCCGCGCCTCCGGCCTGATCGAGTCGGTGTCCGCCATCTATTCCGACCTCAACCAGGTCCGCGCCTCGCTGCGCCGCCGCCGCCAGCAACTCGGCCGCGCCGAGGCCACCAGCCAGTTCGGCGCCGAGTGGAAACTGCTCAACCAGGCCGTGCTCAGCCACCTGGAGCGCTGCAACACGCCCGACGACTGCCAGGACCACCTCGCCCGCATCCTTGTCAGGATCGAGGAACTCGAGGGTCGCTTCGGCGAGTTCGACGAGTTCCTCGCCCAGCTGGAGGAAAAGCGCGAGGAGGTCTACAGCGCCTTCGAGGGCCGCCGCCAGGAATTGATCGAGGCGCGCAACCGCCGCGCCAACACCCTGATGCAGTCGGGCGAGCGCATCATCAACAGCGTCACCCAACGCGTCGGACGCTTCGACAACATCCCCGACATCACCGGCTACCTCGCTTCCGATGTCATGGTGCTGCGGCTGCGCAGCCTGATCGACGAACTGAGAAAACTCGGCGACCAGATCAAGGCCGACGACCTCCAGACCCGGCTGCAGACCGTTCAGGAAGACGCCGTGCGCCAGCTGCGCGACCGCCGCGACCTGTTCGGCGGCGACGGCCAGCAGATCCGCCTCGGGCGCCACACCTTTTCGGTCAACACCCAGCCGCTCGAACTGAGCCTGACCCCGCGGGACAACC
The DNA here is from genome assembly GCA_007123195.1 of Verrucomicrobiales bacterium. Lineage (GTDB taxonomy): Bacteria > Verrucomicrobiota > Verrucomicrobiia > Verrucomicrobiales > SKLO01 > SKLO01. The sequence goes on from SKLO01000233.1 coordinate 5,734, forward strand.
GCATGACCTTCCACCTCGCCGGCACCGCCTACTTCGAGCCGGTCGAGCACGACGAACTCGACCAGCTGCGCC
>SKLO01000471.1 GCA_007123195.1 Verrucomicrobiales bacterium
AAACCACCCACTGCTGGGCGTGGACCGAAGCAGGCATCAGACACAGCAGGAGCACTGCGGCCAGGCGGAGACAGTTGGAGAATCGGGCGATTGTCATGCGTGCGGGGGAAATCGAGGCGGGGGATTGAACAGAATTGAGCGCAGGGGGACCGGCAAGGGATGCTGTCCACGGAGCGGAAACCGGCCGGAAATTCCGGCACTCATCCATCTCCCGCGGAAGCATCGCCACGCAGGTTGTCGCGGACCCGTCGCCGGACCTAGCCAAATGTTACAGGGTCAGGCAACCCGGATGCAACAAGAATCGCGTCGCATATATGGAATCCTGTCATTTTCCACGTTCATGCCCTCCGGCACCTGCCGCGGCGGATGCTGTCGGCGGGAATTCGGTCAGCCTTGCCCTTGGCGGCATGCCTTGCACCGCAGGCGAGGCTCGGGCTTGGCCCGGCCACTGTCGTGCGCTATCTGATTGGCATGTCCGTATCCCCGACGCCACGACCCTGGATCATTGCCGAGGCCACCTGGGCCGAGATCCGTGAGACCGAATACGAACTGGCGATCCTGCCCTGGGGTGCCTGTGAGGCCCATAACTATCACCTGCCCTACGCCACCGACAACTATCAGGTAGAAGCGCTGGCGGCCGAGTCCGCCGCCCGCGCCTGGGCCGGCGGGGCACGGGTGGCGGTGCTGCCGGCGGTGCCGTTCGGCGTCAACACCGGTCAGCTCGACATCCCGTTCTGCATCAACATGAACCCCAGCACGCAGATGGCCGTGCTGCGCGATGTCGTCGAGGCCCTTGACGGGGTCGGTGTGCGCAAGCTGGCGGTGCTCAACGGCCATGGTGGCAACGATTTCAAGCAGCTCCTGCGCGAGTTGCAGGCGGAGTTTCCCGACACCCTGCTGGTCACCCTGTCATGGTTCCAGGCGCTGAAGGGGGACGGCTATTTCGACATCCCCGGCGATCACGCCGACGAGCGCGAGACCAGCCTGATGATGCACGTGGCACCGCATCTGGTGCGTCCACTGGAGCAGGCCGGCGACGGCGCCACCCGGGCCTGGAACGTGACCGCGATTCGCGAGGGCTGGGCCTGGGCCCAGCGCGCCTGGACCAGGGCAACGGTGGACACCGGGTCCGGTGACCCTGTCAGGGCCTCGGCCGACAAAGGCCGCCGCTATTTCAACGATCTGTGCGCCCGTCTGGCTGGCTTGTGGAGCGAATTGTCCGCCCTGCCGATGAACCAATGGTATGAGGGTGAGGGCGAATCGCTGCCGCCGCCCCAGCCCTGAAGTTACCGATCAGACCTGCACGATGAAATGGGGCCGGTCCGTGCTGGGCATCCGGCACCGGACGACTCAAACCTGTGGCAGGCGCTTGGCCAGCGCCGCCAGCGTGCCACCACCGGATTCACCGCCGGCCTGAAGGTAGTCGCTCAGCCCGTCCACGATCGACTTGCGAATCTGGGCCACCAATCGTGCACCTTGTTTGGTGATGCGCACGATCACCTTGCGGCGGTCCTCCTCGGAGTGGAGCCGCTGCACGTAACCGAGTTTCTCGAGCCGGTCCACCAGGCCGGTCGCCGCCGCGGTCGAGTGCCCCATTTTCCGGGCGATCTCGCTCATTGTCAGGAAGTCCTCCGACTGCAGATAACTGAGCAGGAAGAACTGGGCATAGGATACATTGCCGTCGTTCAACTCCCGGGACAGGTCGAGAAGGAACGACCGCTGGGTGAACATGATGAAGTCCGCCAAACGATCAACGTCCTCCTGGGCAGGCGATTGCAGGGTCTTGGCCATGAATTTTGCAGGGAATGTTGAGTCACCACGGAAACGATCTGCTGCCATGCCGGCCACGGAGCCCGGGCCGTCAACCGCCCGCTGCGCCAGCGGCATGGCACCGGCTTCCGCCGCCAGACCCGCAGTGACCACCAAGTTTACCTTTAAGGCCCATGAACAATCAAGCCCCAATTCACTATAAATCAAAAAAAAATACCAATCTCCCCAAGCAAGCGCCCTGAAGTTGCAATATTTTACCCTCGTCCTGCTCAAAAAAACAAGTCCATGCCCCGTTCCAGCCCTCAGCCCGACCCCGTGCGGTCGCCAGTTCCCGACGGTGCCGCCCGCGATCCCGGCAGCGCACCCGCAGCGGTTTCGGACCGCGACCGCCGCCGCTGCCGGAGGCGCCTGCGCCGGTGGGCCATGGTGGCACTGGCGGCGGCAGGCCTCGTCGCCGGGCTGGCGGCTGCCGGTTGGTGGCTGCTGCCCTGGGCCTTGCCCCTGCCCGCCGACCTTGGGCAACCCCACCGCGCCAGCCTGCAGTGGCTCGATCGCGACGGCCGGCCGCTGCGGCTGCCGCTCACCGACGAGGTCCGCCGGGGGCTGCCGGTCGGGCCGGACTCGATCCCCGAGCGGGTGCGGTTGACCACCCTGATTGCCGAGGACCGGCGCTTTGACCACCATGGCGGCATCGACCTGCGGGCCACCGCCCGCGCTGGCCGCGATGCCATCCGCCACGGCCGGGTCACCTCCGGGGCATCGACCATCAGCCAGCAGTTGGTCAAACTGGCATCGCCCCCCGCCCAACGAACCCCCGCCACCAAGCTGCGCGAAATGCTGCAGGCCAGACGGCTTGAAATGACCCGCAACAAGCCGGACATCCTGGCCGCCTACCTCAACCGCCTGCCCTACGGCAACCTGATGGAAGGCATCGACGCCGCCTCTCACGGCTATTTCAACAAGCCGCCCGCCGACCTCAGCTGGGCCGAGGCCGCCCTGCTGGCCGGCCTGCCCCAGGCCCCCACCAGGCTCAACCCATGGCGCGACCCGCAACCGGCCCAAGCGCGCCAGCGCCACATCCTCCACCAACTCCACCGCCACGGCTGGATCGACCGCGCCACTCTGGACCGCGCATTGGCCGAACCCCTGGACCTCGAGCCCAGACGGGCCGGGTTTGCCGCGCCCCACGCCGTCGACTGGCTGGAGCAGCAGCACCGCGCAGGTGCCGTCGGCAGCGGTTCGCTGCGCACCACCATCGACCGCGAACTTCAGACCCGGGTCGAGGAGCTGGTGGCCAGGACTCTTGCCCCGCTCGCCGACCGCCACGTGGGTCAAGCCGCCGTGGTGGTCATCGACAACCACCACCGCCAGGTGCTCGCGCTGGCGGGATCGATCGATTACCACGCTGCCGAGGGCCAGCTCAACGGTGCCTGGCTGTCTCACCCGGCCGGCTCCGCCCTCAAGCCGTTCACCTACGCGCTCGCGCTCGAACGGGGTTTGTCGCCAGCCACCATCGTGCCCGACCTGCCGGTCCGCTTTGTCACCGCCGAAGGCGTCTACCAGCCGGAGAACTACCACCGCCGCCATCACGGTCCCGTCACCCATGCCTTCGCGCTGGCCAATTCGCTCAATATCCCCGCCGTGCGCGTGCTCGACCAGATCGGCGGGCCGGATCCGTTGCTCACCCTGCTGCAACAACTCGGTCTCGGTTCGTTGACCGAACCCGCCGAGCACTACGGACTCGGCCTCACCCTGGGCAACGGGCCGGTCCGGCTGATCGAACTGACCAACGCCTACGCCACCCTGGCCAACCTCGGTCGCCACCAGCCCTGGACCCTGCTGGCCGAGGCCCATCCGCCCGAGCCGGACCTCCACCCGGCCGACGGCGCCTCAGCAGCTGCCGACCGGGAGCGCGCCACCCGGCCCCTGCACGCCGACACCGCTTACACCATTGCCGCCATCCTCAGCGACCCGCTCGCCCGCAGCCCCGCGTTCGGCACCCGCAGCCACCTCGACCTGCCGTTCCGCGCGGCCGTCAAGACCGGCACCAGCACCGACTACCGCGACAACTGGGCGCTCGGCTTCACCCGTGACCACACGGTCGGCGTCTGGGTCGGCAACTTCGACCGCCAACCCATGCGCGGCGTCAGCGGGGTCACCGGCGCCGCCCCATTGTTGCAAGCCGTGTTCCTCGCCCTCGCCGAACGCCGCCCCCCGGCCTGGCTGCCCCGGCCGGAATCGGTCGTCGATCTGGTCATCGACCCGCGCACCGGACGGCGCATCGATCCCCAAGGCCCGTTGCGCCCCCTCATGACCATGCGCCTCACCTGCCCATCGCGCAGCCTGCCGCCGCCTGCCGATGCCGGCGACTACGATGCGCAGGGCCGGGCCTGGGTCGACGCCGCTTACAGCGACTGGATCGCCGGTGCCGAGAACTGGCTCGGTCAAACCGTGCGACCGGGACCGCCCCCGGTCGCCGGCAATGCGGACGCCGCGGCTGCCGACCAGCCACCGCCATCGTCCCCACGACCGCAGGTTCTCGAGCCTGCCGAGGGGGCCGTGCTGTTGCTGGACCCCGACCTGCCTGGAGGCGGCCGCCGCCTGCTGCTGCGACACAGCGGCGATGCACAAGCTGCCGCGCGCTGGCACAGCGACACCCTTGCCATTCGCCCCCCTTCCCCCAACCGCCCTGCCGAGGCAGAACTGGTGCCCGGCCGCCACCAGATCCAGCTGCTCGATGACCAAGGGCAATTGCTCGACCGCGCCTGGCTCGAGGTGCGCGACCGCTGACCAGGCTGGTCGATTGTTCCACGAGTCGTGCGCATATTCTGCCTTGGGGCCCGTTAAGGGGTTGACAATGTAATGACACCACTGTTCCAATTGCCACAGGTCGTGTCAGTGAACCCCACCCACCGGACTCCGACCCCGCCAATCACCCGTCCGCCAGCGCGTCCGCTCGGACCACCTCCAGCTTTCCTGTCCTCACCCGCCATGCCATTCCGCGTCGAAGAAGACTACGCCGGCCGCCAGCTGCAGGGCCTGCGTGAGACCCAGGAGGACTTTTATGTGTTTTCCGACGCCGCCTACGACGAGCAGGGCCATCTCAGCGCGCTGCTTTTGATCCTGGCCGACGGCATGGGCGGCCACGCGGCTGGCGAGTGCGCCTCCTACGCCACCGTCAACGGCTTTCTGCAGGGCTACCACCACCAACCGGGGGCGGTCCGGCAACGGCTTGAGAACGCCCTCAACCGCGCCAACCAGGCGGTCGCCGACGAGGCCGCACGCGATCCCCAACGATTGTCCGGCATGGGCAGCACCCTGGTCGCCGCCGTCATCGACCAGCAGTCGATCCACTGGGTCAGCGTCGGCGACTCGCTGCTGCTGCTGTTCCGCGACGGCCGCATGCTCCGCCTCAACGCCGACCACTCGTTCGCCCCGATGGTCGAAGCCCAACTGGCCAACGGCGAGATCGTCGCCGGCGACGCCGATGCCATGGCCCTCAGCAACTCGCTGCAGAGCGCCATCATGGGCGACGCCCTTGATCTCTACGACCTGCCGGACGCCCCCACCCCGCTGCTGCCCGGCGACATCATCATCGCCGCCACCGACGGCATGCTGACCCTCACCGACAGCCGCACCCAATCGCTGCTGCGCCTGCTCACCAACCGGCCGGCCAGCGAGATCGCCAAGGTCCTGCTGGCCAGCGTCGAGGCCGAGCACGACACCCTTCAGGACAACACCACCGTCACCGTTGTCAAGATCCCGGCCGGGACCACCGCCGGAGCCGCCATACGGAAAGGCCCCGCCCGCCGCAAGCATTCGACGGCAACCTGATCGCGGCCAGCGTTCAACCAACCACACCAAGCGAATCCGTGCCGCACGCCCCTACCACCAGTCCATCGCACAAACCACCATGCCCGGCTCCCGCTCGCCCTACACCCGGAAGGAATCGAACCTTCATCTTCGGTTCCGGAAACCGACGTTCTATCCGTTGAACTACGGGTGCAGCGGGATGCTGCCAACGGCAGC
>SKLO01000579.1 GCA_007123195.1 Verrucomicrobiales bacterium
CACGCACCGTGGCCCACCCCGCCCGCCGTCCCGGCGCCAGCTCCCGTCGCCTGATCAGCCGACTCCGGGTCCTCAGTCATACACCCGATCTCAAGACGCCCATCTCCAGCAGCGCGAGCGCTCCAGCGCCCGCCCCTATATACCCAATAACCCGACCCCGACCTCTGGCATTCATCGCCCGCACCACCGCCTGCCGCCCACCGCAGTGACTGCCTCCCGATCCGTGGCCTCACGCCCTCCGCCCAGGCTCAAATCTCGAGGAAACCACCACGCCCCCTCGCCAGCGTCCGCTCCGCTGCCCCTCGCCAGTGCCCGACATCCCACCACGTCAAGACCGGAGATCAACCCACACCACGCCGTTCAAAAACTCCACTGTGAGGGAGTTACGATCGCTCCGGCCACCATCCGGCGGCTGGCAGCAGGCCGTCCATCAACTCGTGAAGTGGTTGTCGAGTGTTGGAGCAGGACACCAGCTGCCGGCCAACTCCGGCGGCCGACTCCGGTGTGTCGGTTGGTGCATTTGAGGTGGTGCCTGCCCTTCCAAGGGCTGTCTGGACGCCCCGCCCCCGCACCCGGACCCGGCCCCTCCGTCGCCCGGGAAAATGAGCCACCCCGCGGGATCGGGTTGAAAGCGAGGCCAATCGGCCGCACAATGTGTCCATGAGCGAGTCATCCAACCCTTCTTCCCAGAAATCGACCGAAGCGGCCGGCGAGAACGTGAAATCCGCCAAGGACAACCTGCGCCAGGCGGCCGACGAACTGCGCCACGCGGCCTCAAGCAAGGCGCAGGAAATCCGACACAGCGCCGGGGAAGCCGTCGACCACCTGCGGGAGTCCGCCGAGGAAACCTATCACCAAGTCCGCGACGCCGCCGGTGCCCGCGCCGCCCACCTGCGCCACTCCGCCGAGGACGCGTGGCACGATGCCCGCGACCACGCCGAGGACTGGCGCGGCCAAGGCGAAGCCTGGATCCGCAACGAACCGTTCAAGGCCGTAGCGGTCGCCCTCGGGGTCGGCTTCTTCCTCGGCCTGATCACCCGCCGCTGATTCTCCGGCTGATGCCCTCCACCACTCCTCAAGACCAGGATCAGGTCCGGCAAGACTCCTCGGGGCGCTGGCAGCGCCTTCATCAGGCACTGACCCGCTATCTCTCAGCCCGGTTGCAACTGCTGGCCGAGGAAGCCCGGCTGGCCGGCCGGTCGATCGCCACGGCCATCGCTGGCTTTGCGATCGCTGCCGGCCTCGCGCTGGTGGCCTATCTGCTGCTGGTCACCAGCCTGGTGGCCCTGCTGGTCCACCAATTGGAATGGTCGGTCGCCCTCGCCGCGCTCGTCGTCGGCGGCGCCCACCTGCTGCTGGCCAGCCTGCTGGCTCTGCTCGCCTGGGCCAGCCTGCGTCACTGCAACAAGTGGTTCGCCCACAGCATCAACGAACTGGCCGCCGACCGCGAGGCCTTCACCCGCTCGGACGACTCCCACCCAAGCCCATGAAATCCCGTCCCAACCTTGAACAGCGGGTGGCCCGACTCAGGCTGGCCCGGCATGATCTGGCCGCCGCCACCCAGGACGCCCGGAACCAGGTCAAAGACCTCCACCCGAAGAAAATCCTCGCCCGCTCGGTCAAGCGTCACCCGTGGCGCTGGATGCTCGGCGGAGGCCTTGCCGGCTGGGTCCTGCTCCGTCTGGCCATTCCCGGGAAAAGCAGGCTCGGCTCAAAAAAAGGCTTTACCAAAGGCTCGCTGCTGGGGATGATCGTGGCTTCCGCGGGGGGGCTCGTCAAGATCCCGGCGCAGGAATACATGCGTCGCCGGGTCCGGGACCTGTTTGAGCACTCCATCGCCGAGCCGCGACCGCCAGCCAGCCCCCGCAGTGACCAACGTTCATCCTGATTGTCCGCATCACCGGTCAGCCGCCGGACATCCTGAGACCATCTCCAACCAGCCGCATGTCCCAACCCACGACAGATTCACCCGCCAACACCGAAGGCCAGGAAGAGGTCCAGGCCCTGCCGAGCGTCGATGCCTACCTGCAGATCGGCCAGCAATATCAGTGCTCCGATGTCCACCTCGCCGTCGCCGCCAAGCCGTCCTGGCGCCGCTTCGGCGTGCTCCAGCCCATCTGGGACAACGGTGCCCGGTTGACCGCCGAGGACACCGAGCGCCTCGCGCGCGACCTGCTCGACGACAAGCAGTGGGAGCGCATGAACGAGCGCGGCGACATCGATTTCGCCTACGCCAACGACTTCGGCCGCTTCCGCGCCTCGGTGGTGCGCCAGCGCCTCGGCCTCGACATGGCCTTCCGCATCATCGACAGCCGCGTGCGCTCGATGGATGAACTCGGCCTGCCCGAAGCCCTGCGCGTACTCACCCGCTATCACAACGGCCTGATTTTGGTCACCGGCTCGGTCGGGTCGGGCAAGTCCACCACGCTCGCCTCGCTGGTCGACGAGATCAACGCCGACCGCCTCGACCACATCATCACCCTCGAGGATCCGATCGAATTCATCTTCGAACCCAAGGGCTGCCACATCAACCAGCGCGAGGTCGGCACCCATACTGAAAGCTTCGCCGCCGCTCTCCGCGGCGCCCTGCGCGAGGATCCGGACATCATCATGGTCGGTGAAATGCGCGACCTCGAAACCATCTCGCTGGCCATCACCGCCGCCGAGACCGGTCACCTCGTGCTCGGCACCCTGCACACCGGTTCCGCCGCCCGCACCCTCGACCGGGTGCTCGACGTGTTCCCGGTCGATCAACGCGACCAGATCCGCATCATGGTGTCCGAGTCCCTGCGCGGCATCATCTCCCAGCAACTGGTCCCCCGTGTCGACGGCGACGGCCGCGATCTGGCCATGGAAATCCTCGTCAACACCCCGGCGGTTGCGAACTGCATCCGCGAGGGCAAGACCTTCATGCTCGGCGGCGTCATGCAGACCGGCCGCAACGTCGGCATGATCACCATGGACGAATCGCTCAAGCGCCTCTACAACGAGGGCCGTATCAGCCAGGAAGAATGCCTCGCCCGCGCCGACGACAAGTCCACCATGCGCACTTACTTCCAGAGCTGACCGTCCCGGTCCACCCGGCCGCTCCACCCGTTTCTCCACTTTCCCCACACCGATCCGTTTTCCATGGCCATCATCGATGCCTATTTCCAAAAACTGAAGGACCTTGGCGGTTCCGACCTCCACCTCAGCGAGGGACAACCGCCCAAAGCCCGCATCCACGGCAACATCAAGTCCATTGACGACATCATCCTCACCCGCGAGTTGATGGAGCCGATGCTCAGCGAGATCTGCGAGCAGCGCGCCTGGGAACGCTACCTCGACAAGGGCGACCTCGATTTCGCCTACGAAATGGATGAGGAAACCCGCTTCCGCTGCAACTTCCTCAAGCAATCCAACGGCTACGCCGCCGTGTTCCGGATCATCCCCACCAAGATCGCCACTCTGGAACAACTGGGCGTGCCGCCGATCATCGCCGAGTTCGGCAAGATCCGCGCCGGTCTGGTGCTCGTCACCGGTCCCACCGGCTCCGGCAAGTCCACCACCCTCGCCGCCCTGCTCGACTACGTGAACCGCAACTACTCGCGGCACATCATCACCGTCGAGGAACCGATCGAGTTCGTGCACTCCAACAAGAACTCGATCTTTACCCAGCGCGAGGTGCCGATCCAGACGCCGTCGTTCGCCGACGGCCTGCGCGCCGCCCTGCGCGAGGACGCCGACATCGTCCTCGTCGGCGAGATGCGCGACCTCGAAACCATTTCCCTTGCCCTTACCGCCGCCGAGACCGGCCTGCTGGTGTTCGGCACCCTCCACACCAACAACGCCCGCAAGACCGTCGACCGCATCATCGACGTGTTCCCCGCCGACCAGCAGTCGCAGGTCCGCACCATGCTGGCCGCCTCCCTGCGCGGGGTGATCGCCCAGTTGCTGATGAAGACCGCCGACGGCAAGGGCCGGGTCGCGGTCAACGAAATCATGGTATCCACCCCCGCCGTCGGCGCCATCATCCGCGAGGGCGCCACCCAGAAGCTCTACGACGTCATCATCGGCGGCAAGTCCGAGGGCATGCAGTTCATGGACGAATCCATCTGGTCGAAACTGCGCGACGGCCTGGTCACCCCGATGGAGGCCTACATGAAGGCGATCGACAAGAACCGCTTCAAGAAATTCCTGCCCCAGGAGGACGCCGCCGTCGGCGTCGCCGCCGGCGCCGAACAAGAACACTGACCAAGCGGCGTCTCACACCGCCAGGGAAAAGCTTATGAGCGATCACGCCATCCGTTGTCATTACTTTTCGCAGGAAGACCTGTTGCGGGCCGGTTGCCTCGATCTCCGCATGGCCATGGAGGCGGCCGAGAACGCCATGACCGCTTTTGAGGCAGGGGATGTGCTTTTCCCGGAAAAAATCGTCCAGATCTTCAATCAGGACACCCAGGAACGGATCAACTGTCTTCCGGCCACCTTTCTGCCCGAAAAGATCTGCGGAGTGAAATGGGTGTCGGTGTTTCCGCCCAACCCGGTGAAACACGGACTGCAGAATCTCTCGGCGGTGATCATTCTCAGCGAGATCGAGACGGGGTTTCCGATTGCCTTCATGGAAGGCACGCTCTGTTCCAACATGCGCGTCGGCGCCATGGGGGGGATCGCCGCCAAGCACCTGTCGCTCGAAGAATCCGAAGTGATCGGGTTCATCGGTGCCGGCGAGCAGGCCAAGATGCACCTGATCGCCATGAAATCGGTCCGCCCAGCACTGAAAGAATGCCGCATCGGGGCAAAAACAGAACAGGAGGAGGCACAGTTCATCCGCGAGATGTCGCCCCTGATGCCGGAGATGGAATTTGTCGCCGCGGGGACTGACCTGCAGCAAGCGACCGACGGCGCCGACATCATCGTCACCGCAACCAGCGCCCAGGCTCCGCTGTTGAAGGCGGCCTGGATGAAGCCGGGGGCCTTTTACAGTCACGTAGGCGGCTGGGAAGACGAATACGCGGTGGCAAAACAGTGCGACAAGATCGTGACCGACGACTGGGAAACGGTGAAACACCGCACCCAGACCTTGAGCCGGATGTATCAGGACGGCGAACTGCTCGACAGCGAAATTCACGCCGACCTTGTGGAATTGGTCGCCGGACGGAAACCCGGGCGCGAGTCGGCGGCAGAACGCACCTACTTCAACGCGGTCGGCCTGGCCTACACCGACGTGGGCATCGCCTATGCGATGTATCGGCGGGCCATGGAGGCAGGTGCGGGTCGTGAACTGACCATCCAGGATTCCATGATCTTCGAGCACGAAAATCTCAAGGACTGGGTACGGTTGTAACGATTGTGACCCCGGTCCGCCGGGGCCGGGACGCAGTGTCCGCGCGAACAGCCCTGAACCCGTCGTCGGGGCCAAACCACTTGCCTTCACCCTCCTCCAACCGCAGGGTGGGCCGATGTCAAAAGTCGCAGTCCGTCTCCGCCAACTCTGCTCCCAGCACCCGTTCCGCCTCCCCCCGCCGGTCCCGGCGATCGCCCGCCGCAGCCGCATCGCCACCTCGCCGTTGCCCCTGATGCCGGCGCTGCTGGCCTCCACCCTGCTGCTGTCCGCCTGCGGCGATCGGGAGGCCGCGCCACCGGAGGACGACAGCGCGCCGCCACCGGTCGATCCCGCCCAGGTGCTCGACCAGGACTCCCCGCCGCTGCCGGACCAAGGCCCCGCCGAACCCATCGGACAGGCGCTTGAGGAACTCACCGGCACCTGGACCAAGGCGGTGTGGATGCAGCACGACAACCCCGATTCCGCCGA
>SKLO01000197.1 GCA_007123195.1 Verrucomicrobiales bacterium
CACCGCCCACCGCCCACCGCCCACTGCCCACCGCCCACTGCCCACTGCCCACTGCCCACTGCCCACTGCCCACTGCCCACTGCCCACTGCCCATCACCGGCTCGCCCGGGTCCCCTCAAAATGCTCCCGGATCACCCTGACCAGCCCGGGGATGGTGTGCTCGCTGGCCTCGAGATCGACCCGCATGCCCAGGTCGCGCATGGCCTGGGAGGTTACCGGACCAATGCTCGCCAGCAGGGTGGTGTCCGGCACCGGCAGGTTCAGCGCGGCGAAATTCTCGGCCGTCGACGCGCTGGTGAACGTGATCACATCGGCGCCCTCCTCCCGCAACCGCGCCTGCCCGCCGCCAACGTCCCCGGTCTCGGCCACGGTCCGATACGCCACCAGTTCGTCGACGATCGCCCCGCGCCCGGCCAGCGCGGCGGCAATCAGGTCGCGCGTTTTCTCCGGCCGCACCCACAGCACGGTCTGGTTCTCGATGTCGAGTTCCCCGAACGCCTCCACCAGGCCCTCGGCCACAAACCGCTCCTTCGGCATCAGATCCACGGCCAGCCGGTATTCTTTCACCTTGCTCCCCGTGCCCGGACCGACCACCGCGATGCGCGCGCCGCCGATCGATCGCACGTCGTCGTAGGCCTGGAAAAACGCCTTGAAAAAGATGTCGACCCCATTCGGGCTGGTGAACACCAGCCAGTCGTAGGTGTGCGCGTCGGCGACCATCCGGGCGAACGCCACCGGGTCTGGCGCAGGGTCGATGCGGATGGTCGGCAGCTCCTGCACGTCGGCCCCCAGCGCCGCCAGTTGCGCGCTCAGCACGCCGGCCTGCTGACGGGTTCGGGTGACCACGATGCGACGGCCGAACAACGGCCGCGACTCGAACCAGTTGAGCCGCTGCCGGCACCCGACGCCGCTGCCGATGACCGCCACCGCCGGTGCCTGGAACCCGGCCGCCGCCGCCTTGTCCGCGATGTCGTCCAGCGTGCCTGTCAAAGTCTGCTGGCGCCCGGTCGTGGCCCAGCGCACCAGGGCCACCGGTGTGGTCGGATCGGCCCCGCCTTCGATCAGGCGCGCCGTGATTGGCGCCAGCCGTTGCACGCCCATCAGCATCACCTTGGTGCCGGCCGCCGTGGCGAGGCTGCGGTAGTCGAGCCCGCTGGCTTCCTTGTCAGGATCCTCGTGGCCGGTGAAAATCGTCAGCACGGCATTGTGCTCGCGATGGGTGACCGGGATGCCGGCATACAACGGCCCCGCCAGAGCCGATGAGATTCCGGGCACGAACTCATAAGCCAGCCCGGCCGCTTCCAGTGCCTCGGCCTCCTCGGCGCCGCGGCCGAACAGGATCGGGTCGCCCCCCTTCAACCGCAGCACCCGGTGTCCGGCCGTCGTTTTCGCCACCAGCAGGGCATTGATCTCCGGCTGCCTGAGCGTGTGCTGGCCGGCCTTCTTGCCGGCGTAGATCAGTTCGGCGTCGGCCCGGCAGTGCCTCAGCAGTTCGGCGTTGACCAGGTAGTCATACACGATCACGTCGCAACTGCGGATCAATTCCATCGCCCTCACCGTGATCAAACCGGGATCGCCGGGTCCGGCCCCCGCCAGATAACAGATGCCCGCTCCCTTGCGGGGCTGGGCACGGTTGCCGCTCGGGGACGGTGCTGAAGGGTCGGCTGGAGTCGGTGTCATGAAATTCTATGTCCCGGTGTCAACGGGCCGGAAGCGCAACGTCCGCCGCTTCGCGCAGCCGTTCAAGCGCCACTGCGGCCACCGCGGCAGGATCATCGGCGGCCCCTTCCACCTCGGCCTCGCGATAGCGCTCCCGTTCGGGCTCGAACAACCGGCAGCGCATCCGCAGTCGCGCCAGTTCGCCCTCCGGCCCCGGCACCAACACCGCATGCGCCCCCACCGGCGTGTCGCAGCCCGCCCCCAGGCCCGCCAGGAAGGCGCGCTCGGCCGCCACACACACCGCGCTGCCGATATCGTGCAGCGCCCCCAACCACCGCTGCGCCCCGGCGTCGTCCACCCGGCACTCCACCGCCACCGCCCCCTGGCCGGCCGCCGGCAGCATGTCGTCCGGGTCGATCAGGTGCATCGCCAGCGCCGGCAGATCGAACTCCGCCAGCCTGACCGCATCGACCGCGCCATCCGGCCGCAGAAAACCGAGCCGCTGCAGCCCCGCCCGCGCCAGCACGATGGCGTCCGGAGCCTGCTTGGCGGTCAATTTGCGCAACCGCGTGGGCACGTTGCCGCGCAGGTCAACGCAACGCAGGTCGGGCCGCAACCGCCCCAGCTCGCACGCACGTCGCACGCTGCCGGTGGCCACCACCGCATCGCGCGGAAGACAGGCCACCGGGCCGCGGCCATCCGCCACTCCTGGCAGCGGTTCGCGGGTGATCAGCACGTCCTCCACCGGCACCCGCGGCAGGATCGCCGCCAGCGCGAATCCCGGCAACAGCTCGGACGGCATGTCCTTGAGACTGTGGACCGCGGCATCGATCACGCCGGTTGCCAGCGCGTCCTCCAGCTCCTTGATGAACACCCCCTTGACCGGTGCGCCGGCGTCCGCTGTCCGACCCAGCTCGGCCAGACTGACGTCGCGCCGACGGTCGCCGGTGGTCTGGATGATCGCCTCCCGAACCTCCAGTCCGGGCCAGAACCGTGCCAGCCGCCGCATCACGTCCCGGGTCTGGGTCAACGCCAGGTCGCTGCCCCTGGTGCCGATGGTAATCGCCCTGCGGGCGGTCGCGCGCTCTGTCATGACGGGTTCAATACCTCGTTGCCACGGCCATCGGTCCCGCCGCCCACCGTGCCGGCCGCAGGCAGCAGCACCGCCCCGGGGGCGGTTGCCTTGCCGTCGGTCGAAGCCGGACCTGTCATCGACCCGGCCTTGTCGGTCTGCCGCGGCAGGCCAAGCCGTCGCGCCCGCTCCGCTTCCTCGGTCAGATACTCGTGAACCATGCGCTCGATCATTGCCTCACAATGCCCCATCTGCGCCGCCCGCTCGCGCCGGCCCTGCGCCGCCACCGCCTCGAGGCTCTCCAGATCATACAAATAGACCCCCTCCATCCGGTTGACCGCCGGATCCACGTCGCGCGGCACCGCAATGTCAATCAGAAACAGCGGCCGCCCGCGCCGTTGCTTCGCCGCCCGTTCCACGTGCCAGGGATGCAGCACGTAATGCGGTGCCGAGGTCGAGCTGATGACGATGTCGATGTTGCCGATCTCCTGTTCCCAGGCGTCAAACCGGACCGCCCTCCCGCCCATGTCGGCCGCCAGCTTTTCCGCCTTGTCGAACGAGCGGTTGGACACGAACAACTGCCGCGCCCCCCGCGATACCAGGCTCTGGGCCGTGATCCGGCTCTGCTCGCCCGCCCCCAGCACCATCACCCGGCAGCGCGCCAGATCGCCGAACATGCGTGCCGCCAACTCCACCGCCACCGCCCCCACCGACGTCGCCCCGTGCTGGATCCGGCTCTCCGAGCGGATCGCCTTGCCCACCCGGAACGCCCGCTGGAACAGCCGGTTCAAGGCCGTGCCCGTGGCGCCCGATTCCTGCGCCAGCTGATACGCGCGCTTCACCTGGCCGAAAATCTCGGTCTCGCCCAGCACCATCGAGTCCAGCCCGCTGACCACCCGGAACAGGTGCCTCACCGCCTGCTCGGACTGCAGCCGGTAGAGCTTGATCGCGTCCCGCTCGTGCGGCCCGAACTCAAAGTGATCGATCAGCCAGTCCACCACCTCCGACACCAGTTCCGGACCCTCGCCCGGCTTGGCCCCGGCGTAGATCTCCACCCGGTTGCAGGTCGACAACACCAGCCCCTCGCCCACGCCCGGCAGCTCCCGCAGCTCCGCCAGCGCCCCCGGCAGGTCGTGCTCGGCAAAACTCAACCGCTCCCGCAGGGCCAGCGGGGTGGTCTTGTGATTCAAGCCGAGGGCGAACACTTCCATGCGAAATCTGTTAACTCATCGAGGTCAGTCCATCCTTCAAACCAAGCCGCGCATCACTGAATTGGTCATGCCAATCGGCGGCCCGGACCCTCACCGGCCCGTCACCAACCATAACGTCACGACCGGCAACAGGAAACCAAACACCGCCGCCCGCGCCAACTGCCTGGGCCTGAGGCGCGACACCGCCAGCAACAACAGCATGCCCCCATACATCACCCAGACCGCGATCGATACCCCCAGCTTGGCGCCGCCGGGCGTGCGCTCCATGAACAGCGCCACCACCAGCCCGGCCGTCAGCAGCAGCCAGCCCACCAGCACAATCCGCCCCGTCGCCCGCCCCAGCAGCTCGATCGACGGCAGCGCGAACACCAGCCGCCGGATCCGGTGATGCTTCAGCAAATGATCCTGCAGCAGGAACATCGCTCCCGCCACCGCCGCCAACCCGAAAGCCCCGTAGGCAATCAGCGACAGCCCGGCATGGGTTTCCAGCAGCGCATCGACCGTGCCCCCCATGTCCGGCTTCTCCGGCACCGCCGGGAACGCCGGCATCCCGGGCAGCGCCAGCCCCGGCAGGAACAGCGCCAGCCCCTGCAGCACCGCCACCAGCGGCGAGGTGAACCATCCCAGCAACGACAAGTGGAACGCCGGCCCGGCCAGAAAATACAGCAGCACCATCGCCCAGCACAGGAACAACACCACCTCCAGCACGCTGGTGATCGGACAGCGCCCGTGATACTGCCCCCGCACATACAGGAACGCCGTCTGCAACCCGAACGCCACCGCCATCGGGATCATGTTGCCGGTGCGCGACTCCGCGTCGCCGCGGCGCAACCGCCGCAACCCGGCAATGAACACCCCGGCAAACACCAGGGTCGATCCCAGCAGGTAAACAAAATCGGTAGGCATGATGATGAAGCGTCCCGGTCAGCCACTGACAACGCCCGGGGGACCGCCGGTCTTGCGCCGTCGCACCACCCGCCGGCCGCAGCCAGCCGCGCCCGCAGCCGCGGGCCCGACCAGCCGACCGCGCCGCGCCGGCCATTCCTGAACGTGCGCGGCGCGATTTCCTGCCCTATGATGCCCCATATGGCCAGCCTTGCCACTTCCGATCTGCAACCCGAAGAACTCGACCGCCTCGCCGGCGCCATCCGCGACGTCAACGACTTCCCCAAACCGGGCATCGTCTTCAAGGACATCACCCCGGTGCTGTCGGACCCCGGCTTGTTCGACCTCGCCATGCGCGCCCTCAACGCCACCTTCGCCCACGAGAAGGTTGACAAGATCATCGGCATCGACGCCCGCGGCTTCATCTTCGCCGCCGTCATGGCCGACCGCCGCCGCACCGGCTTCATCCCCGTGCGCAAGATCGGCAAACTGCCGTGGCAGACCCACATGGAAGCCTACGAGCTGGAATACGGCGAGGCCCGGATCGAGATCCACAAGGACGCCATCCTGCCCGGCGAACGCGTGCTGCTGGTCGACGACCTGCTCGCCACCGGCGGCACCGCCGCCGCCGCCCTCAACCTCGTCAGCGCCTTCGAAGGCCGCCTCGTCGGCGCCGCCTTCCTGATCGAACTCGCCTTCCTCAACGGCCGCCAGCGCCTCGGCAGCCACCTCGACATCCGCTCCGTCCTCACCTACTAACCCGCCACCAGCCACCAGTCACCAGTTACCAGTCACCAGTCACCAGTCACCAGTCACCAGCCACCAGCCACCAGCCACCAGCCACCAGCCACCAGTTACCAGCCACCAGTTACCAGCCACCAGCCACCAGCCACCAGTCACCAGTCACCAGTCACCAGTCACCAGTTACCAGTTACCAGTTA
>SKLO01000529.1 GCA_007123195.1 Verrucomicrobiales bacterium
AACACGGGGGCTTTGTCGACCCGCAACTGCTCGACGGTAAGAGGGCGGGTGTCATAGGTGCCGAAGGTCGGAAAAACATCGGCATACTGCGGCTGGTCGCCGTAAATCCGCTGACTCGATGCCTTGGTGCCGGGGGTGTTGTGCATCCGGGGTTGATGACGATCGGCCCGTTCATTGCCGAAATCGCCATCGATGGTGTAGCCACCGATGACGGCGGTTTCGTTTTCAATCGTCGCCAGACCGGTATGTACACCGATGGAATAGATGGCCATGTGGGTTCCGAAGTGGCGCGTGTGCAAGTTGCCCCCGGCGATGCTGCGGCCCGAGGTCGAAGTCTGGCCAAGCGTGTAACCGTTGGGCTCCAGGGTGTAGGTGAACCGGTCTCCGTCCTTCAAATCGATGTGGCGGCCGTGATGATCGCGCAAGGGCCGGGCCAAGCCCCCGCCGTAGTTGAAGCCCGGCCGACCTTGCAGATTCCGCACGTTGTGGTTCCCGGCCGCCTCCATGTCGGCCGCCTGCGAATATTTGATGACCTCACCCGGTTTGAAAACCAGACGATCCAGATCGGCGATCCTGAGACCGAACTGGTTGGTGTCACTGTTGCGGCTCAGGGTGCTGCCGGTGAGGGTGAGCGTGGGGCAGGGATAGGTCTGGCCGTTGAGTTCGATCACAATCGAGTAGGGAAAGGCGAAATGGATGACGGTGAAAAAGATCGACGAAGGGATCACCAGCGGCACATCATGCGGGTTCCACAGGGTCACAATGGGATCCACCACCAGATAGACCCGGTCGACTTGGTCCGGCGGGCTTCCAATCGGCAGGGTTTTGAGAGAGTAGACCGACTGGTAACTGACGATCACCGGGTGCTTGAAGTGATGAAAAGGATCGGCCTTGGCCTCAACGGCGTTCGGCTTCATCACCAGTCCCCTGGTGCCCTGGGGGATGGTGCCGCCGGTGGTGTAAGTGGTGCCGCCCAGATCCTCAAGTTCTCGCGAGAGCAGATAATAGTTCAGCAGTTCCTCGTGGTTGATCCCGTATTCGCTGCCGATGCTGTAGAGCGAGTCGGCGGCGTCGGTGGCCGGGGCGCGCTCATACAGGAACGACAGGTCGCGCCGGAACCCGCCTTCACGCACGTTGACCAGCAGGCCGCCGCTGTAGGGCGCGAGGTCGTGGAACAGGCTTTGCGACCCTGAGGCGTCGCTGGCGTGGTGCGCGCTCTGCGGCCAGCTGGTCAGCGCGCGCAGCCGCTGGTCGCTCTTGTCCATGGCGGCAAACGGGGCCGCGTCGCCGTTGCGGGCCAGTTCCACGGCGTGTACCGGGGCGGCCAGAAGGCGGTTCCTGACCCCGGCCAGATCGGTCGCGGGTCCATCGGACGGGCGGCCCAGCATGGCTTTCACCCCTTGATCCCCGGTCCACCAGGCCAGCCGTGCCGCGCCACTGCCTGCGCGCCGCAGCGACATGGCGGGGACCTCGATTTGCGCGTCCGCATCCGGCCCGGCGGCCCCGGCGCCCACCAGTCTGACCGAATTGTCCGGGCTGCCGCTGCGGGTCGGTTCGCTGACGTCGGCGGAAGGGATCGGCGGACCGGACACCAGCCAGGCGAGGAACTCGGGCTCCGGCCGCTGATCAAGGTCCGCGTCCCAGGACATGTGGACGCCGGTCCAGTGCCGTCGACCCGTCACGGCGGCGGTTTGGCTGAAATCATCTCCGGCCGGAATCATGTCCGCCGTCCAGGTGATCCGGCGGTCGTCCCCGGCGTGCTGCTGCAACTGCCCGAGCGCAAGGTTGAGCGCCAGCCGTGCGTTCGCCCGCGCCTCGGCTTGGGCCGCCTCACGCGCCGCGCTGCGCAGCGCATTGGACGAAAGCGAAAGCATGGCCATCGCCAGCAGGGACAAGAGCACCATCAGCGACAGCGTGACGATCAGGGCGAAGCCTTGCCTGGGTCTGGACCGGGCCGGAAGCTGCGGCCTGACGGGGGTGACCGACCCGTTGTAGTTACAATGTAGCTTCACAAGGGCCGAGGTTACCAGCGAGAGAAGATCGGTGCAAGACAGTAAGATTCATTTTTCTAGTTTTATGGTTCATTCGCTGCCATCCACCTATGGGCACCGCTGGTTTTTGGCCAAGAGCGGAAGCACTCACACCACCTTGCGCTGCCGCCACTGCCGTGGCGTCGTGCCGAGGTGGCGGTGGAAATTGCGCCGCAGGTGCAGCAGGCTGGCGAAACCGCTCTGCACGGCGACCTCCGTCGCCGACAGGTCGTCCGCGCCCAGCAGTTGCTGCGCCCGTTGGCGCCGGAGCCGCCCGATCTCGTCGGCTACTGAACGGCCAAGATGTTGCTTGAACAAGCGGGCCAGCGTGCGCGCCGGGATGCCGCAGGCTTCCGACACCAGGTCTGGATTGAGCGTTGAATCGGTGAAGTGTTGCCGGATGTAGGTCAGCGCACCCGCCACCCGCAGGTCGGGCACCGCCAGGATGTCAGTGCTTTGCCGGGTCACGATCCCGTTCGGTTCGATCAAGACCGGGTTGTCCGGGACCGGCTCGCCGGCCATCAGCCGGTCGAGCAGCTGCGATGCACGATAGGCCCGACCGGCAGTGTCTGGATCGACGCTCGACAGCCGCACCCGTGCGAACTCCACCACCAGCGGATCGTTGTTGCAGCCCAGCACGGCGACCTGCTCCGGCACCCGGAGGCCGAGGCGCTCGCAGGCATCCAGCACCAGCGTCGCGAGGTCGTCGTTCTCCGCGAACACGCCAAGCGGCTGCGATTGTTGCGCCAGTTGCGCCATCAGATGCGGCACCATATCGCCCAACGAAACCTTTTTTGGTTGGCCCGGGGAGTGTTCGAAGGTCCGGTGGCTGATGCTCTGTTGATTCAGTGAATCCACAAAGCCTTGCCGTCGCTCGCCCGCGCTCCAGTCCGACAGGCTCTGGCAGCAGAACAGGCACTGGGTAAAACCACGACTGGCGAAATGTTGCGCCGCCAGCTTCCCGAGCTTCAGATTGTTCACCAGCACGCGCCCGGCAGGTACCTTTCCAGCCTCGTCGGCATGCATGTCCACCACCGGTAGATCGTCGTTATCTGGTGCAACTCGCCAAAGCCGATGTGCGCGGGGCAAGGCTCGTGTTGCGCTTCCAAGAGGGCGGAGGAAAGGTGACCATCCCCTTCAACCTATCGGTGGTTCGGCTGAGTAACCGGCTTACTTCTTCACCTGACAACGCTCCGCCCACAGCTGCCACATGGCGGCCATTTGCTCGACGCGGCCGGAATGTTGATCTGCCAGATCGTTCAACTCCGTGCGATCCTGATCCAGGTTGTAAAGCTCCCAGTTGTTCCTGCCGCCTACCAGCTTCCACGACCCCATACGGATCGCCCGCTGACCAAAGTGCTCCCAATAGAGCGCCTCCCGCTGCAGCGGTTCACCGGCGAATGCCGGTCGCAGCGAGACCCCTTCCATCGGCGTGATCTCGTGGCCGTTGTGGCTCCCCGGATACTCCGCTCCGGACAAGTCCACCACCGTGGCCATGAGATCGATCACATGGCCCGGCTGATGGCGGATGCCGCCCTTGTCGGTGATGCCGGCCGGCCAATGGGCGATCAGCGGCGTGGCGATCCCGCCCTCGTGATTCCATTTCTTATAGAGACGGAACGGCGTGTTGGAGGCGTTGGCCCAGGGTCGGCCGTAGGATGCATAAGTATCCGCCGGACCTGGCATTACCTCCGGGCTGGTGCCGCCGCGGGCGAAGTTGCCGTGACGGGTTTGCTGACCCTGGATCACCTCGTCGCTGCCGCCGTTGTCTGACAAAAACAGAATCAGGGTGTTGTCGAAGCGCCCGCGTTTCTTCAGCGCCTCGATCAGGCGACCGATGCCCTGATCCATGCTGTCGACCATGGCCGCGTGCACCGCCATGCGGCGCGCCTGCCATGGCTTGTGGTCTGCGGTGTCCCAGGCCGGCACCTGACGGGAGCGCGGACTCAGAACGGTCCCGGAATCGATCAAGCCCAGCTCGATCAGCCGCGCGTGCCGCTGCAGCCTGATCTGATCCCAGCCGATGTCATAAACACCGTCATAGCGCTTGATGTCCTCTTCAAGGGCATGCAGCGGCCAGTGCGGGGCCACATGGGCCACGTAAAGGAACAACGGCCGGTCCGCGGGGGCCTGATCGACGAACGCCGCCGCCTCGTCATTGATGGCGTGGGTGTAGTAGAAATCCTCGCCTGGTTCGATGAACTCATTGCCGCGCATCAGGCTGACCGGATCATAAAAGCTGCCGCCACCGGCCAGGGTGCCGAAAAAACGGTCGAATCCGCGCTGCAACGGCCAGCTTTCGCGGTGCAGGAACGGGTTGGCCGAATAATCGAAGTGGGTCACATGCCATTTGCCGGTCATGGCGGTGTGGTAACCAGCCGCCCGCAGAACCTCCGCCAGAGTCACGCAGTTGTCGTTCAAGCGACCGAGATAACCCGGCTCGTTGCCCCGGGAAACCATGGCCCCGATCCCGGCCTGATGCGGATAGAGCCCGGTCAGCAGCGACGCCCGGGTGGGACAGCAGCGCGCGGCGTTGTAGAACTGCGAGAACCGCAGGCCCCCGGCAGCCAGCCCATCCAGAATCGGCGTTTTGATTTCGCCGCCATAACAGCCGAGGTCCGAAAAGCCCATGTCATCGGCCATGATGATGACGATGTCAGGCGGATCGCCCGCCACCGCCGCAGCCGGATGATAGGACAGCACTACGCCCAGGCAGACGGAGAAAATCACGATCCAGGAAGGCGTGCGGTGGAATCGGCGGTTCATTCGGGATATTCTGGAGGCAGCTCCCCTCTGTCAAGGACAAGTGGCAAGTGTTGTTGGCAAAATTCCCGAACAAAGGTCTTTTTAGGACATGCTGGGTTCCACTTCCCGCACTTCCCGCATTCGCAGGCTTTCCGTCTGATCCCCATGCCTATACAAATTTCACCTTCTCCTGTTCGCCTTTTCATCACGCTGCTGATTCTTGTGCGCGATGACCATTCTGGCCAGCACCCATAGATTGTGCGCCATCACGGCCCAGCCACAGTTCGTGGCTCTTGAGGCAAGGTTCTTGCGCCGCGCCGGGTTGCCTAGAAAGCAGTTCTTGAACAGCCCGACCCGCCCCTCGGTTTGCGCCCGAGCCTTCCCCCGGCTCCGGTGTTCGGCTATGAACGCCCCCCATTGTTTTCGGGTCAGGCGCGGGCAGGGTCCAGCCGACAGCGCTTGATGCGCCTCGTGTTGCCGATTTCCTCCTGCCAACTCCGTGACGCCTTTTTAAGGCAAAGTTCTCCTATCTCTCACTCAACATGCCAACACAATGCCGCTCCGCCCTACAAAGCTCCCCATGAGTCCTCCGCATCCCCGGCGCGAGTGCCCCGCCTTGGGTTGCCCCCGTCGCCTCCGGCGCCGTTCAGCCCCTCCCGGTTTCCCGGATTGATCCCGTGGCCACCAGCCGCCGCGGCCGTCTCCGACAGGCGGCCACGCCCCGTGCTTCCCATCGGCCGCGCCCCTTGGCCGTCCGCCGCGGGTTGCCGCTGGCTGAGCCCGTTTCAGGCTACCCAGGCTACCGATTCGGATTGCCGAGCCAAGCCGTCGATTCGCGGAGGCTCAAAACCCCATCAGATCACCTCAAAGCCGTTTTGAGAACTCCTCCAGCGATCCGCACTGGATCGCCGCGCGGAGAAGGTCGCGCAGGTGATCGTCCTTGGCCACCGACCGCACCGCCTCGACCAGCCCCTCCGGTA
>SKLO01000106.1 GCA_007123195.1 Verrucomicrobiales bacterium
CTCAGGGGTTGAATCATGGCCACCAGTGGCACTGCCCGCGTGGCGGTGCCAGCAGAAAATCCGCCCGGTCCGCAGGCTGGCGGCTGCGGCGTCATCAGGGGGCTGCACTTTACCCGCCAGTTCGAAGTCCCGATGGCGGGGTATTGAGCGGAAATGGGCCTGATCACGCCTGAGTCGCGCGGGCCGGATGACCTCCTTCCGCCCCACCGCCCCGCACACCAAACCAACCGCGCCTTGCCCGCGAAAAGCCAAAGCCCCCGCAAGCCGTGAACCCACCGTTGCCCCCATCTCCGCGTCCGTCCGGCGAACGCGGCTCACCGGGGACGGTTCGCCCTACCGTTGCCAGCGCATCCCATTCGCGCCGTTGCCAACGCTACCCAGCAGCCCGATCCGCGCCTCGCCACCGGTTGCAAGGCTGAGGGACTTGCGTGAAGTGCAGGGCAAGGGGCCGCCGCCGGCATGGACCGGTGCCCATCGGCACGGCTGCGGCGGGCTGATGTTCGTTCAGGGGTACAGCGCCGTTGCGAGTTTTCGTTGCAATCCCACAAGGAGTTGCGCAACCGTGGCGCTCTTTGGTGCCGGATCGATTCGAGTCCGGCGGGCCCCTCACCTTCGACCGCCCCGGGGGAATGTCCGAACCTTCACTTAGTATGACCGTTTTTGCTTCTGTCCGTCACGGCCTTCTGATCCTCGCCGCCCTGGCGGCTTCCTTCGCCACCCCGGGCCAGGCCGCGGCCCCGGTGGAGTTCGACACCGGCAGGCCGCAGCCGGCGGTCGACGGCTTCCCAGTGCTGGGATCCGGCCTGGCGCTGAGCCGGGGCCACCTGCGCGGGGCACCGGTGGCCGAGCTGGCCGGCTGGACGGCCTCGCTCTGGTTCCGGGCGCGTTCGACCGATGACGGCACCATTTTCGGCGTTGAGATCAACCCGAACGAGGGCACCGCGATGCGGCTGACCATGGAGGACGGCCGGCTGGTGCTGGCGGGTCCGGCCGGGCGCGAACCGGACGGCTGGCGGTTTGGGACCGAATTGACCGCACCCGAGGGCTGGAACCACGTGGCGATCACCTACATGGACGAGATCGGCCTGGCGTTCTATCTCAACGGCGTGGAGGTCGGCTCCGGCAACCGCTCGTGGCTGGGTTACGCGGTGTCGTTCCAAAACTACTACTTCGGTGGCGAACTGGACGAGGACGGCGAGCCGGTCGCCTTGTTTGACGGCTTGATCGACGACTTTTTCCTGTTCAACCGGCCGTTCCCGGCGGACGAGGTGGCGCGATTGCACCGGGACGAGCGGTTCGACGACTCGCTGCTGATGTTCCACGACTTCGAGGACGTCGACCACCGCAGTCTGGCGCGGTTTGATCCCGATCAATTTGACGAGGATTACCTGAAGGGCGGCCGTGCCTTGTTCGAGCTGCACTGCATCGCCTGCCACAGCCGCGACGGCGTGAGCCCGGCGCCGAACCCCCTGACGCGCAGCTTTGTCCGCCATGAGATGCTCAACGGCGGCGATCCCTACAGCATGTTCCGCACGATCACCTACGGCTATCGCAACATGATGGCGGCGCCGCAGCTGTCCCCGGCCGAGCGCTACCAGGTGATCCACTACATCCGCGAGGAAATGGTCCGGGCCAACTCGCCGGAACTGTATGTGCCGGTGGACGAGACTTACACGGTGTCGATGCCAACCAGCCCGGCGATGCTCGAGGACGAGGTCGAGCGGATCGAGGCGCTGGCTGGCACCGGTTATCTGCGGGATTATGGCGGCGCCCTGATCACCCCGGTGCGCGGCGAAGGTGGCATGCTCAGCCGCAACGCGCTGGTGCTCGACCTCGGCAACGAAACCACGATCGGCTACGACCTGGGCACCATGCGCACCATCGGCGCCTGGACCGGCGGATTCCTGGATTTCCGCGACACCCTGCACCACCGCCTGCGGGCGGCCGGTTTGCCGCGGGCTAGGTTCGATTTCCTCGCCGGATTCGGCGCCGACCGCTGGGGCTGGGACGGGCGCGCGGAAAACCAGGTGCCGGAACTGCCGCAGCACCGGACCTGGCCGGAGTCGCAGGTGCGCTACGACGGCCACTACACCCACGGTGACGAGGTGGTGATCGCCTACACGGTCCAGGGGCGCGGCGTGTTGGAGAGCCCGCTGGCGGTGCCCGCCGACGACCGTGAGGGATCGGCGCCGGTGATTCACCGCCGGTTCACGGTGGCGGCCGGGGATCAGGCGATCGAGATGGTGCTGCTGCCCGGCGGCAGCGGGGCGCGGATCGAAGGCGCCAAGGCGGTGACCGGTGACGGGGACGGCCCGGTATATTGGCTGCACACGGAAGCGGACGGCGGCGCCGACTGGCGCATCGGCGAGGGCGGCGAGCTGGTGCTGGGGTTCGAGGCGGCCGATGCCGACATCGCGGCAACGCTGGTTTACGGATCGGAGCAAGAGCCGGCGCCGATGGTGGCGGACCTGGCCGCGCTGACCCAAGGCGGGCCGCCACGCTGGCTGACGACCCACACCATGCGCGGCAGCCTGGCGGTGTCGAGGTTCCAGGACTACGTACTCGACAGCCTGCCGGTGCCGTTGAAGAACGCCTACAACACCTGGATGCGGACCGCTTCGCTGGGCTTTTTCCCCGACGGCCGGCTGGCGGTGGGCACGCTCAGCGGCGACATCTGGGTGGTGGAGGGGATTGCCGACGGGCTCGGAGAGGTGACCTGGAAACGGTTCGCGGCCGGCCTGTATGAACCGATGGGCTTGAAGGTGGTCGACGGTGTACTGACCGCCATCACCCGCGGGCGGATCGTCAAGCTGCACGATTTGAATGGCAACGGCGAGGCCGATTTCTATCAGGCGTTCTTCAACGAGGATCACCCCGACCCCGGCTGGCATGCCTACAATTTCGACCTCGAGGTGGGCGAGGACGGTTCATATTATTACGCCAAGACCGGGGGCTTCAGCGACTGGCCGCTGCCTGGCGGGCTGGTCAGGGTGTCGCCGGACGGATCCGACTGGGAACTGCTCGGCGCCGGCATGAGGGTGCCCAACGGCATCGGTCGGCTGCCCGACGGCCGCATCACCTACGGCGACAACCAGGGCAACTGGGTGCCGGCCAGCAAGATCGGCGTCGCCAGCGAACCCGGCAGCTTTCTGGGCGCCGGCAGCTGGCAGAACAGCCAGGTCGAATACGACCCGGACGACCTGATGGAGCCGATCGTGCACATGCCGCAGGAGTTGGACAGCTCCTCGGGAGCGCAGTTGTGGGTCGACGAGGACCCGGCGTTCGGACCCTTGTCAGGCCAGTTCTACCACACCTCCTACGGCCGGGCGCGAGCGATGGTGGTGATGCTGGACGAGTTCAACAGCGTGTTCCAGGGGGCGGTGTTTCCGCTGCCGCTGACCATGGAATCGGGCACCATGCGGCTGGCGACCAGCCCGGTCGACGGGCAGCTCTATTTCTCCGGCATGACCGGCTGGCAGTCGGGCGCCACCCGCGAGGGCAGCATCCAGCGCATGCGCTTCACCGGCAGTGACGAGGGCCTCTACCTGCTCAACGCCAGGGCCCGCGAAGGCCGCCTCGAGCTGGAGTTCAACCGGCCGGTCGATCCCGCCTCGCTGGATGACCTGTCGGGGTGGAAGGCCGAGGCCTGGAACTACGTCTGGGCCCAGCGCTACGGGTCGCCGCACATGAAGGTGACCCAGCCCGACGTCGAAGGCACCGACCTGTTCGCCATCGACGGCGCCGAGCTGAGCGCGGACGGGACGAGGCTGACGGTGCGCATTGGCGCGCTGCAGCCCTGCCACACCCTGCGCCTGAATTTCTCGGTCGCGGGAAGCGACTCCGGCCACCTCGAGGGTCCGCTGTACTTCACCATTCACGAGTTGCCGGAGTGACTCCCCCTGGCGCGGGTGGGCCATGATTGACCCGGCGCTGGCGACTCCGGCGTGTAGCTTCCGGGGCGCAGCTTCCTCCATTCATCAGGAGAAGGCATGTTCGGCCTATGTTTCGTCAAACTTGAACCGCCGGACTGCGTGCTGTAGTCCAGTTGCGGCAAGGAGGTGCGCAAGGGGCCGGATCTTCCATTTCAACCGGGGAGCGACTCTCGGCGATCACCCGTTGATCGGGCCGCGCACGCACGCGTCCGCCCGGCACTGGATCCGGACAGGTGAACCTGGAATGATCATTGGAGGATTGGAGACCCGTTACTGATGATGAACCACCTGACGTCGGCTGTAGTGGAAAATCCCGCCATGATGAACCGCCGCAAGGCGCTGACCCTGGCGCTGGCAGCTTTGGCCGGCGCCGGCGGCTGCCGCAGGCGCGAATCAGAGAAGCCGGAATCAGAGAAGCCGGAACCCGGGCTCCTGCCGGAACCGGCGGCGCCGTTGGAACCGTTGGAGGGCGCGCGGCTGGCTCCGCTGAAGGTGGATCCCTCGCTGGTGATCCGCTCGGTGGTCGGGCTGCGGCCATTCCGGCCCTCGGGATTCGTGCTGCGGCGGGAGGATCTCGACGGAAAAATCCTGGTCCACAACTACGGCCATGGCGGCGGCGGCATCTCCCTGTCCTGGGGCTGCGCCAGGCTGGCGCTGCAGCTGGCGGAGCCGGTTGCGGGCGTCGATTGCGCGGTCATCGGCGGCGGCGTGATCGGCCTCACCACGGCGCGCCTGCTGCAGCTCCAGGGCGCCAGAGTGAAGCTTTACACACGGGAATTGCCGCCGCAAACCACGTCCAACATCGCCGGCGGACACTGGTGGCCGGTGTCGGTGTTCCATCACAGCCGGCTCACCGGGGAATTCGGGGAGCAGTTCGTGGAGGCTGCGGAATTCGCCTTCCGCTACTTCCAACGGTTGGTCGGCGCCCGGTGGGGCGTGCGCTGGGTGACGAGCTACTACCTGAGCGACCAGCCCCCCGGCAGTGGCTGGATGGAAGGTCCGGGCGGCGTGCTGCACCCGCAGCAGATCGGCTTTCGCGACTTCGGTCCCGGCGAGCACGTGTTCCCGCGCGAGCACGCCCGCAAGTTCCACACCTTGCTGATCGAGCCGTCCATCTTCCTCGACACCCTGCTGCGCGATGTGCAGCTGGCCGGTGGCCGGGTCGAGGTCCGTGAATTCACCACCCCACAGGAGGTGCTGGAACTGCCCGAAGCGACGATCTTCAACTGCACCGGGCTGGGTGCGCGCAAGCTGTTCGGCGACGAGGAATTGATCCCGGTGCGTGGGCAGCTGGAGATCCTGCTGCCGCAACCGGGGATCGATTACAACATCGTCAGTGGTGGCAACTACATGTTCCCGCGCAGCGACGGCGTGGTGCTCGGCGGCACCTTTGAGCGTGGCAACTGGGACCTCGAACCGGACCCCGCCACCCGCGACCGGATTCTGCGGAGCAACCGCGAACTGTTCGAAGCGCTGGCGGCCAATCTCCGCGGGACCCCATCACCCGCCTGAGCCCTGCGGTGCTGGTGCGAATTCAAGCCCCTCCCTGCAAGGCGCCAACCAAGGAGCGACGGCATCCTTACCGTGAGGGGTCGTGGCGGGAGAGGGCCGCGGCGGCTAGTGTGGTGATCGCGAAATCCCTAGATGAAATGAAGTGATTGAAGTTTTTGAAATTCAGCTCGCGGCGCTCGATCGGTTTCGTAGCGCGGTGCTTTTTCCCAAGCTCGGCGTTGCTCCTCAGTCGCGGATGTTCATCCGCTCCCTCGTCGCGCCTTGATCTTGACAAAAATCCCTCGCGCATTTCA
>SKLO01000371.1 GCA_007123195.1 Verrucomicrobiales bacterium
CGCTACAGCAACTTCGTCGGCTTCCCCATTCATCTCAACGGCACCCGCGTGAACGAGGTCGAGGCGCTGTGGTTGAAGGGCAAGAACGAGATCAGCGACGAGCAGCACGAGGCGTTCTACAAGTTCACCTCGCACGACTTCGAGGGTCCGGCCTGGCACCTGCACTTCAGCGCCGACGCCCCGCTGCAGATCCACGCCCTGCTGTATGTGCCCAAGCACAACCGCGAGTGGCCCGGCATGGGCATGCTCGAGCCCGGTGTGGCGCTGTATTGCCGGCGGGTGCTGATCGATTCCTCGCCCAAGGGGTTGTTGCCCGAGTGGCTGCGGTTCGTGCGCGGCGTCATCGACAGCGAGGACCTGCCGCTGAGCATTTCCCGCGAGGCCATGCAGGACCACGCGCTGGTGCGCAAGATCGGCAATGTGGTGGCCGGCCGGTTGCTGAAGTTCCTCGACAAGGAGGCGCGCGACAAGCCCGAGGCCTACGACGACTTCTACCGCCAGTTCCACCGCTTCCTCAAGGAGGGGTTGTGCTCCGACTTCGAGCGGCGCGAGTCGATTTCCAAGCTGCTGCGGTTCGAGTCGTCGATGACCGATGCCGGCAAGCAAACCGGCCTGCAGGAATACGTCGATCGCATGCCCGAGCACCAGGACACGATCTACTATCAGGTGGGCAGCGACCGCGGCTCGATCGAGGCCGGGCCGTATCTCGAGGCGTTCAAGGCCCGCGGGCTGGAGGTGTTGTTCCTGACCGATTCCATCGACCCGTATGTCGCCGAGCACCTCGGCGAGTTCGCCGGCAGGAAATTTGCGGCGGTCGATCAGACCGGGCTCGAGCTGCCGGGCGAAGCCGCGCCGGACGCGGGCGGTGACGAGCAGGTCGAGCCGCTGACCGGCGAGCGCCTGACCGGGTTCTGCAAGTGGCTCAAGGAAACGCTGGGCGAGAGTGTCGGCGCGGTGCGCGACAGCTCGCGGCTGGTGAGCCGACCGCTGATGGCGGTGCGTTCCGAGGGCGCCATCCCGCCGCAGATGCGGCACATGATGGCGGCGATGAATCCCGACGCGGCGCTGCCGGCCGAGCCGGCGGCCGATCTGGAGGTCAACCCGCGGCACCGGCTGGTGGCCGCGCTCGACCGCCTGCGCGAGCGCGATGCCGGGTTGGCCGGCCAATTGGCCGAGCAGTTGCGCGACGGCGCCCTGCTGGCGGCCGGCGTGCTTACCGAGCCACAGGCGATGGTCGGCCGGATGGAAACGCTGTTGGCGGAGTTGGCCGATCGCGGGGCGGGGGAGCGCTGAGGCCGTGGCGAGGCGGAGTGTTGGGGAGTGGCGTGGCCGCCGGGCAGTGTCTCGATGATAGCGGCGCATGGCGGCAGCCCCGTAGGTTGAATTGGCGTCATTCGACCTACCGTTGCCAGCGCATCTCATGGGCGGTGCCAGCGCGAAGCACCCCGCGGGATTGCCACCCCGCGGGGTAGGGCGAGGCGTCCCTGCCGAGCCGCGCGTGCCGAAGGACCTTCTTTCGCCCCCCAGCCTCGCAGACCAAACCGCCCGCGCATTGTCCACGATGAGCCACAGCCCCCGCAAGCCGTGAACCTGCCGCTGCCTCAATCTCCACGCCCGTCCGGCGAACACGGCTCACCGGGGACGGTTCGCCCTACCGTTGCCAGCGCATCTCATTGGCCTTGCCAGCGCGAGGCTCCTGCGGCATCGCGACAGAGTGTCAGACAAATTGTCGGGAATTCGACTTGCGTGCGACCGACTCGCAGCCTGTCAGGCGCGACAGAGTGACGGACAAATGAACGGGAACTTCGGTGGATCATCCGGGGTCGACGATGGTCACCGGGGTGCCCTCGGGGACCATGTCGAACAGCTCGATGACGTCGTCGTTGCGCATGCGCACGCAGCCCATGCTGGCCGGGACCCCGATGCTGTCCTCGTGGTTGGTGCCGTGGATGTAGATGTAGCGGGCCAGGGTGCTGCCGTTGTCGGGGTCGAGCCCGTCGAGCCACAGGATCCGGGTCAGCACCAGGTCGCCCTGGTGGTTGCCCCGGCCCCCGTCCTCGTGGCCGTGGCCGTCGGGCAACCAGACCCCGACCGGTTGGCGGCTCTTGAAGACCGTGCCCCAGGGGGCGGCGTGACCGATCTTCTCGGCCACCTGGAAGGCGCCGAGCGGGGTCTTGAAGCTGCCCTCCTCGTAGCCGATGCCGTGGCGCGAGGTCGAGACCGGGTATTCCCTGAGCAATTGTTCCTGCTGATAGAGCCGCAGCGACTGGCGGGCGACCGAGACTTCGATTCGGAGGTCGGGGAGAGGTTGCATGGTGGCTCAGGCAGGATAGGTTGACGGTCCTTGCCGGTGCCCGCGCGGCTGCCGTCTGGCGGCCTGTTCCGGCGCCCCGGCAACCTTCGGATAGACAAGTACGATGCACGATAACGCATGAGCAAGGCCAAACATATCGCCATCGTGGGCGCCACCGGGGCGGTCGGCGCCGAGATGCTGGAGTGCCTGGAGCAGCGGGACTTCCCGGTGTCGCGGCTGCGGCTGCTGGCGTCGTCCCGGTCGGCCGGACGGACGCGGACCTTTCGCGGCGAGGAGGTGGAGATCGAGGAACTGACCGAGGACTCGTTCGGCGGGGTGGACATTGCCCTGTTCAGTGCCGGGGCCTCGGTGTCGAAGGGGTTCGCCCCGTTTGCGGTGGCGGCCGGGGCGACGGTGGTCGACAACTCGTCGGCCTACCGCATGCAGGCCGACGTGCCGCTGGTGATCCCCGAACTGAACCCGCAGGCGGCGGCGAAGCACCAGGGCATCATCGCCAATCCGAACTGCACCACCATTGTCAGCCTGATGGCGCTGGCGCCGCTGCACAAGGCGTTCGGGGTCAGGCGGGTGTTTGCCTCCAGTTACCAGGCGGTGTCCGGCAGCGGTGCGGCCGGCATGAAGGAACTGGAGCAGCAGGTGGAGGCGATGCGGGCCGGCGGCGACCCGGTGTGCAAGGTGTATCCGTGCCAGATCGCGTTCAACGTGATCCCGCAGGTGGATGCGTTCACCGACAACGGCTACACCAGGGAGGAGATGAAGTTCGTCAACGAGAGCCGCAAGATCCTCAACCTGCCGGACCTGAAGGCGTCCATCACCTGTGTGCGGGTGCCGGTGTATCGCAGTCATTCGGTGGCGATCAGCGCCGAGTTCGAGCGGCTGGTGGATCTGGCCGAGGCCCGGCGCGTGATCGATGCGGCGCCCGGGGTGGACATGCGCGACGACCCGGCGGCGGGCGTGTTCCCGACCCCTCTGGACGTGACCGGGCGCGACGAGTGCCTGGTCGGCCGGTTGCGCCGTGATCTGGTGTTCGACAACGGCTTGACCTTCTGGGTGGTCGGCGATCAGGTGCGCAAGGGCGCGGCGCTCAACGCCGTGCAGATCGCCGAACTGCTGTGACTTCAATGACCCTGGTTTCCACTGCCACCAGTCTGCCCGGGCAAATGCTCGACGAGTATCTGGCCACCGCCCGCGCGGCGGTGGATCGCTGGCTTGACCAGCGGCTGCCAACCGAGCAGGTGGCGCCGGCGACCCTGCACCGGGCGATGCGCCACAGCCTGTTTGCCGGCGGCAAGCGGTTGCGCCCGGTGCTCTGCCTGGCGGCGGCGGAGGCCTGCGGCGGGTCGCGCGAGGACGCGTTGCCGGCGGCGGCAGCGGTGGAGTGCATCCACACCTTCTCGCTGATCCACGACGACCTGCCGTGCATGGACGACGACGACTTCCGCCGCGGGGTGCCGACCTGCCACAAGGTGTTCGGCGACGCGGTGGCGGTGCTGGCGGGCGATGCGCTGCAGGCGCTGGCGTTTGAAATGGTGGCGGCGATGCCGGGCAACGCGGCCTGCCCGGCGGCGGCGATGGTGCACGAACTGGCCCAGGCCTCGGGCAGCCTGCACCTGATCGGCGGCCAGGTGCTCGACCTCGAGGGCGAGGGGCGGGATTTGTCGGCACCGGAGTTGCAGGCCATTCACGAACGCAAGACGGCGGCGTTGCTGGCCACCTCGGTTCGCCTCGGGGCCATGAGCGCGGCGGCTGGCGACCAGCAGTTGGCGGCCCTGACCCGGTTCGGGCGCACGGTGGGACTGGCGTTCCAGGTGATCGACGACATCCTCGACGTGACCCAGAGCAGCGAGACGCTGGGCAAGAGCGCCGGCAAGGACCAGGCGGTGGGCAAGGCGACCTATCCTCAGGTGTTCGGCCTTGAACGATCACGCGAAATCGCCCACCAGCTGACCGATGAGGCCCACGCCGCGCTGGAGCCGTTCGGTGGGGATGGAGCGATGCTGCGGGCAATCGGCGATTACCTGCTGGTGCGGGAATATTGAGCCATTCAAGTCCCCCGCGGGAGACGGCGGGCGTGCCCGCGAACGCCGGCCGCAGGATTGGCGGTGCGATCGAGTTGCCGGCTTGCATGCTCCCTGCTATGGACCAGTCTTGTCCGCACCCGTTACCGATGAATTTGCCGTCCCTGACTGATCCCGCCCACCATTCCCCCCCGGCCAGACCGATGTCGGTTCAAGGGGGGCGTTGTCGCCCCTGGGGGGACGGCATGATCGGGCGCTTCGTGCGCGGTGGCGCGGGGTTGGCCGTGATGGCCGGGATGACGGCCTTGTTGACCGGCTGTGGGCCGAGCCCGCGCGAGTTGGAAGTGGAGGCCCGCGAGCAGGCGGTGCTGGAGGCGGAGGAGGAGTTGCAGGATCGCGAGGCGCAGCTGGATGCAAGGTCGCGGCAAGTGGCGGTGCAGGAGGATGTGCTGGAGTCGACCCGGGCGGCAATGGATGAGCAGCGGCTTGAGTTCGAGCAGCGGGCGGCCGATGCGCGGGCGCAGGAACTGGAGTTGCGGGCGCGGCAGGCGCAGCTGGAGGAGCAGTTGGCGGGAGTGCAGCGGCTGCGCGAGCACTGGGAAGCCACGATCCGGCGCGGAGTGCCCCCGGAAATCGAGGCCGGGCGCGCGATCGTGGTGGACGCGGCCAGCGGCGAGGTGCTGTTCGATCGCAACGCGGATGAGCCGGGGCCGGTGGCCAGCATCCAAAAACTGCTGACCGCCCTGATCGTGGCCGAGGCGGGCGATCTCGAAGAGCCGGTGACCATCGCCGCTGAGGACACCGAGGCCGAGCCGGTGGTGTTCGGCATTTCCGAGGGCGACGTGTTCACCAAGCGCCAGCTGCTGGCGATTCTGTTGCTGCGCAGTTCCAATGACGTGGCCTTGGCCCTGGCGCGTCTGCATTCGGGTTCGGTGCCGGTGTTCATGCTGCGGATGAACCAGCGGGCCGAGGAGTTGGGCATGGAAAACTCGCGGTTTGCCAATCCGCACGGGCTGCCGGCCGGTGAGGACGAGCAGTATTCCACCGCGCGCGATCTGGCGCGGCTGGCGATCGCCGCCGACCGTCAGCCCGACCTGCGCGAGTTGATGGGGCTGGAGACGTTTCCGTTGACCCGACCCGATGCCACGGTAGTGGATCTGGAGAATCACAACGGGGTGGTGGCCTTGCTGGACTACTGCGACGGGATGAAGGGCGGGTTCACCCGGGCGTCCGGGCATTGCCTGGTGCTCAGCGGCGAGAAGAACGGCCTGCGCAGGATCGTGATCCTGCTCAACGGCGAGCGCGAGCGGGTGGGCGACGAGGCGATCCAACTGCTGCAGTGGAGCCTGAGGGGGTGATGGGAAGCTGAAA